>CAVDGK010000121.1:0-5877 GCA_963607995.1 Oscillospiraceae bacterium
TTCCGGAAATGATCCGGCACATGGCAAAAAACGGCATGGAAATGAAAACCATGCGCATGGTGTATCCCTACGTGGATAAGGCTCCCACCATGGTCCTTATTGAAGCTATCAAAGGAGGACGGTCCGGCCTTAAGGTGGAAAAACCCCTCATTATCCATGAAACACCGGAAAAATATACCAGAGAAATCTATGAGATCTATGGGAAGGAAATACCATGACAGGAACTCTTTATCTGGTGGGAACTCCCATCGGAAATCTGGAAGATATGACATTTCGGGCAATCCGCATTCTCAAGGAAGCGGATCTGATTGCCTGCGAGGATACCCGGACGAGCCAGCCTCTTCTTCGACATTTTGAGATTGGCACGCCCCTGACTTCCTATCATAAATACAATGAGAATGAAAAAAGCGAGGCTCTTATTTCCAAGCTTCTTGAAGGAAAAAATGTGGCTCTTATTTCCGATGCAGGTATGCCGGTAATTTCAGATCCGGGCAGCATACTTGTGAAGAACTGCCGGGAATATCATATTCCCGTAACGGTGGTGCCGGGGCCTAATGCCGGATTGACAGCCCTTGTTATGTCGGGAATGGATACACGGCGCTTTATTTTCGAAGGTTTTCTTCCTCAGGAAAATAAAGAAAAGGCAGCGGTATTGGAGTCTCTGAAAAAAGAGACGCGGACCACAGTATTTTATGAAGCCCCGCATCGTCTGGTGAAAACCCTTCATACTTTCTATGAAAATCTGGGAGAGCGGGAAGTGGCTATCAGCCGGGAATTGACGAAAAAGTTTGAGACAGTTGAGGTAATGAAGCTAAGCGAAGCTCTCAAGAAGTACGAAAATGAAAGCCCACGGGGGGAATACGTGCTGGTACTGAATGGAGCCGACCCGGAGGCTCTGGCAAAAGAAGAGAAGAGCAAGTGGGAAAATATGAGTATCTCTGATCATGTAGCTTTCTATGAAGACCAGGGCATGAGCCGGAAAGATGCCATGAAAGCAGCGGCAGCGGATCGAGGTGTCACCAAGAGGGATATTTACAAAGCGCTGCTGGAAGAGTAAAAAAAGAGCAGGCCTGTCCGATAGAATGCTCAAAGTATCTAAGATTTTGCAAAGTGATTAATAGAAAATGAGAGGGCCCGGAGCTTATGTTCCGGACCCTCTTTGATATTCCTGGAAATATATTACAGTCGTGTTATATCCTTTGTTTAACTAATAAATGGGTATAACGAGGACGTTAATTTATTCGGCTTCATCTTCCGATGTATAATGCCCTAAAAATTCTTTCATTCTCTGATTATCGGAATCAAAGACTTCCTTCGGTGAGCCTTCCAGAGCAATATATCCTTTATCCATGAAGATAATGCGGTCTGAAATATTCCGGGCAAACTGCATTTCGTGGGTAACGATAACCATAGCGATGTTCAGCACAGTGAGACTTTTAATAACCTTTAGCACCTCGCCTGTCAGCTCCGGATCCAGAGCCGATGTAGGCTCGTCAAAGAAGAGAACTTTGGGATTTAAGATCAGGGCACGGGCGATTGCTACTCGCTGCTGCTGACCGCCGGAAAGCTCGCAAGGATAGTTGTTTGCCTTATCAGCAAGACCCATCTGCCCAAGAAGCTCCATGGCTCTTTTGTTCACCTCGTCCTTTGGCTGCTTCCAGATTTTAATAGGAGCATCCGTGATATTCTGTATAACCGAACGATGGGGAAACAGGTTGAAATTCTGGAAAACCATACCGTAATAGCTGTGAATTCTCTTTAAATCCTTGGGAGAGGCATAAACTGCTTTTCCGTTTTCGGAGCGAACAGCCATTTCGCCAAGATAACTAACGGAACCGGCATCGATTTCCTCCAGCATAGTGGCACAGCGCAAAATAGTCGTTTTACCGGAACCGCTGCGACCAATGATGGAAATGATTTCGCCCTGCTCAATGGAAAGAGAAATGTCGTGGAGAACTTCATTATCACCAAAGCTCTTTTTTATATGATTGATTTCTAATACACTCATTTTCAAATCTCCTTAATGATAATAGTTAAGACGTTTCTCTAAGTAACTCATGATGCCGGCGACGATAAAGTTGAAGATGTAATAGAATACACCGGCTGCCACAAGGGGCATGATGGTGGTCTGGGCAGCAGAAATCTGCTTGGCCAGAGCAAACATTTCCACATAGGAAACAGAGTAGACTAAAGACGTATCCTTAACCAGGGTAATGACTTCGTTGGCAACGGAAGGCAGGACGATCTTAATGACCTGAGGCAGGACGATACGTGTGAAAGTCTGGAACTGGTTATATCCCAGCATCTTAGCAGCTTCATACTGACCTCGTGGAATGGCTTCGATACCGGAACGGTAGATTTCAGCGAAATATGCAGCGTAGTTTACGGAGCATCCAATGATAATGGCGGTGAATTTATAGCCGCTGATATTGGCACCCCAGATATAGTAAGGTCCGAAATACCACAGAAGGAGCTGCAGCATAAGAGGCGTTCCTCTCATGATGGAAATGTAGATGCGAACCAGGATGCTGAGGGGCTTAAAACGGCTGGCCCGGCCGAAATAAACCAGAAGTCCCAAAGGCAGGGAAAAGACCAGTACCAGGATGAAAATAAGAACGGTTGACTGAAAACCGCCTAAAAGCTGAAGTAGGATCGTCTGAAGACTCATAAAAATAAATACTCCTTTGGACACACTAAGCCCCACGGTTATCCGCGGGGCTGATTAGCTAATAGTGTAGAATTTTAATCTTCGATAGCAATCATATCGGCAATGTCATATTTTTCAGCAAGTTCGGTAACAGTACCATCCTCATAAAGCTTCTTGATGTCCTCGCTGAGCTTGTCAGCCAGTTCTGTATCACCCTTGCGGCAGCCGACAGCATATTCTTCTGAATTCAGGGTTTCATCAAGGATCATGTAGCCATCACCTCTGGATTCAATCTGATACTTGGCAACGCCTACATCAATGGCAAGAGCCTGAAGAGCTCCGGACTGCAGTTCTGTGAAAGCTGTATTGTAATCGGAGAACTGCTGAAGATCACCGAAAGTAGCAGACAGGTCAGCCTGGTCACCTTGCAGAACATCCAGAGCGGCAGAAGCCTGCTGAACACCGACAACCTTGCCGGCCAGATCATCAAAGGAAGTAATGCCGGAATCTTTGGCAACTACAATGACCTGGGAATTATCGATATAGGAAATGGAGAAGGTGTAATCATCTTCGCGGCCGTTTCTTGTAAAGCCGTTCCAGATGCAGTCGATAGAACCGGAATTCAGTTCCATATCCTTGGAGTCCCAGTTAATAGGTGTCTTTACCAGTTCCCAGCCTTCCAGGTCGCAGACGGCCTGAGCCAGCTCAAGGTCAAAACCAGTATATTCACCATCATCACCCATGTAACCGTATGGCGGATATTCAGCATCGAAGCCAACTGTCAGGACACCATCAGCGGCACCACTGGCAACGGATGATTCCTCAGAAGAAGCTTCAGATGTGCTTTCTTCTGTTTCAGAGGAAGCCTCAGATGATTCAGTGCTTGCTTCGGAGCTTGAAGAAGCAGAACTTCCGCAGGCTGTCAGTGAAAGTGTCATGGCAGACACCAGCATAAGTGCAACAACTTTTCTTTTCATAATATAAATCCTCCCTTTTAGTGGATCTTATTTAAAAATAAAATCTGCCGGATAGGCATATCGGATGCAGGTCAGCGATGGATTTTATGTGACGCGCATTTAATTAAGATTCACTCTTTAATGCTTTGCCATTTTAGCATAGTAAAGTGATAAAGACAACTAACACATTGTATTTATATAAATACAATTAGGTGGCGCAAGCTAAAAAATTTGTTTGATACCAGGGTCAAAAGATTAAAAATCAGACGTATCTGATGGCTGAAGAATTTTTACTCCCAATAGCAGTTATATGAATCGGTAAAACTACACAGGCGAGCCAGCTAATTACGCATATGCCTGTCCTACATATCCCACAACCTTATCTCCTTTAGAAAATGCCTTCCATAAAACAGAAGCATTTTTAAGCTGATTCCATGGAGAAGGAGGAGAGAACGATGATTTTTGGGTTTTTCATTGGCCATTTCCTGGAGGAAAGTATTGGAGCAGATTTTCCAGGGAGTGGTATGGTATTTCCGGGCCAGACGTTCGCGAAGTGAACGCAAAAGGTCATAGAGGACGGCCTTATCTTCAGATTGAATTGAGGGCTTATAACCTTGTTGAAGACAGACAGAACAGTAACCACAAAGGCCGGGAGCATGCTCGCCAAAATAAGAGAGCATGATGTGGCGGAGGCAAAAGCGACCGCTTACATAGCGTCTCATAAATTCAAGCCTGGATCGTTCTTCATTAAGATAGAGCTGAATTCCCATGAGAGAGGATGAAGCAGAGGGAGAAATCAGAGGCTGCTTTTGGGAAAAAGAAGTTGTTTGCAGCTGTTTGGATGATGGAGTACCAGATCTTACACAGAGTTTTTTTGAAAGCAGCGAAAAAACATGGTGATACTGGGAAGCGAGGAAGGTCCATAAGCGATAGGACAGATTTTTTTCTTTAGGAAGCAAGGCAGAAGTCAAGTCTTTATATTGTTCTTTCAAAAGTTTCTCATGGATCATAAGGTCCCTGCGATTTACAAGAAGGATACAATCGGCGCTTCGCCCATCCCGTCCGGCCCGTCCTGCTTCCTGGTAATAACTCTCCATATCAGAAGGCATATTAAAATGAATGACGAAACGGACATTTTCCTTATCAATGCCCATGCCGAAGGCAGAAGTGGCCACCATAAGGGAAACACATCCATCCGTCCAGGATTTCTGATTACGGTCCCGCACATCTCGCTCCAGTCCTGCATGATAAGGCAGTACATCAAAGCCGGCATGCTGAAGCTGGCGGGCAAGCTCCTCCACCGTTCGCCGTGTCATACAGTAAATAATGCCGCACTCCCCGCGATAATGCTCCAGAATTTTCAAAATATCCTTAAAACGGGAATGAGAAGGACGAATTTCAAAATAAAGATTCGGCCGGTTAAAACCATAAGTGCGAACCAGTGGATTTTTCAGCATGAGGGATGAAATGATATCTTCTTTTGTCTGCTGGGAAGCGGTAGCAGTAAGGGCACAGATTACTGGTCTCGTGGGCAGAAGGTTGATGAAATTCCCAATCTTTCGATAAGAAGGACGAAAGCTTTTTCCCCAGCGGGATATGCAGTGGGCTTCATCCACACAAATCATGGAAATGGGAAGGCGGGAAAGAAAGGATGAGAAATCACTATTGAGAAGTTTTTCGGGTGATAAATAAAGAATCTTTGGACAGGATGGCGGAAGAGAACTGCCGGAAAGACCATTTAATAAGGTAAATAAGTTTTTTGACTTGGATAAATCCGTTCCGGAATGCAGGGCTATGGCGTCGATGCCGCGTTTTTTTAGATTTTTGACCTGATCGTCCATAAGGGCTATGAGAGGGGAAATGACGATGGTCATGCCGTTCATAAGGATAGCCGGTATCTGCCAGCAAAGGGATTTGCCGGCACCGGTGGGCATGATGCCCAGCACATCCCGGTCACTGAGCAAGGTATCGATAATAAGCTCCTGGCCCGGCCGGAATGCTTCGTGGCCAAAGACATGTTTTAAAATCTGGTATTTATCTGCCATAAAATTACCTGCGAAATTAGAAAAATATGGGGTGGAGGATTTTGTGAGGCTCATTATAGTGGAGTTGTTTGGGGAAAGATATATCATTTTTTATGCTTTTTATACGTACGAGTTCGTCCTGGCACTTCTGCACGTCAGACACGCTCGCCGAGCAGCGGTACTAAATTCGTTTGCCGCATAAATGCTCGAATTCATTAAGTACCGGCCTCCTCGAGGGTCTGTCTTAGCA
>CAVDGK010000122.1:0-5858 GCA_963607995.1 Oscillospiraceae bacterium
CAGTCATCGTGCAAGCACTCGACTTCGCTAAGTGTGAGCATGTGTGCTCGACGAGCAGAGCGAAAGCGTGTCTCTCCGTACAGATGTGCTAAGGGTCTGCTCGTACGTATCAAATTTCTATACTTTATTCCATAACTATATCACGGTCCAGGCAGAAGGAATAGATATGGACTTCCGAGACGGAAAGGCCAGTAGCTCGGCTGAGGGCCTCTGCATAAAGATCCAGCTGAACATGGTAACGTTTGATCAGTGTTTCCGCATCATCCACCTTATCCGTCTTATAATCCATCAGAATAATCTTTCCATCTTCTTCGAAATAAGCATCAATGATACCCTGAATCAGCACATCTTCCTCATCCGGCCAGGTTGCATCCACTCTTGATGAAGGAATTCGCATGGTAAAAGGCTGTTCCCGGTGAAGAACGCCCTTCTTCAGAGCTTCCCCCATACGTTGTCCCAGTTCACTTCCCACAAAAGTCCTAATTTTTCTCCGGCTGATAAAGGGCACGACGTCTCCTTCAATAAAACCATCTTTTGCAGCCTTTTCAATGACAGCTTTCATGCCTTCATCCGACCTGATTTTATCATCTGTCAGATCAAGAGAAGCCAGAATGCTGTGGTAAGCAGTACCAACATCCGAACCACGTGGTCTTTTTTCTTCCTCATTTTCCTTCATAAAATCCGGAATCAGCGGCATAACAACCGGAGGTTCAAAGGATTTCTTAGCTTCCTCGTCCTCCATTCCCTCAATTTTAAGGTCCGATACGGATAGTTTAGCCGGTATAGCTTCCCTATTGCCATAAGCATATTCAAAACTGTAACGCTCATTAATTGCCCGATAAAGATTCTCATCTTTTATCTCATCCGTCTTTCTTTCAAAAACAGTCTGAAGATTTTCTACTCTCCGACTTTCTGTTTGAATATTAGCGGTAATGAGGTCATCCGGCTTAATGCATTTTAGGATAATATTGTCCTGATCTTCTTTATAGGCTTTTAAAATGCAGGGCATCAAAAGTTTCCAGTAGGTAATGCTGTCCCGAATGTAGGATGCCGGCAGGAATCCGGTGTTTTTTTCCGGCTCTATTTCATAACTGTCAAGTTTCATTTCGCCGGTTTTTGTGTCTACATTCATCGAACCGGAAACAATAAGTTTCAATTTAGCTCTGGTCAAACCAACATAGAGAATACGCAGTTCCTCACCTATATCATCATCTTTCATTTTACGCTTCAAAATAGACCGCTTAAAGGCGGGGAATTTCCTTCTCTTTTCGAGGTCGAAAGCACAGGAAGCAATGCCCAAATCCGGATGGATCAAAACATCCTCTGTCAAGTCTCTCATATTCATTCTGGCGTCCATACCTGCCAGAAATACCACCGGATATTCAAGTCCTTTGCTTTTGTGGATGGTCACAATACGCACGGCATTTTCAGCCTCTCCAGCCGAAGCCGCTTCTATGTTTACCTCATATTTCTTAAGGTTTGTAATGTAACGCACAAAATTAAAGAGACCTACGTAGCTTGTATTTTCAAAGTCGATGGCTTTTTCAATCAACATATGAATATTCATCATGCGTTTTCTGCCATCCGGCAGGGCTGCAACATAATCACCATAACCGGTTTCTCTCAGGATTCTGTTCAAAAGCTCGTGAATGTAGGTACAGGATGCAAGCTTTCTGAAGTGTTCCAGACTTTCCATGAAATTGAATATTCTTTGTTTAAGACCTTCATCTTCACCATTTTGCAGATAATATTCCATCCAGTCGCAAAGAGATGAAGGCGCATACTTCTCACTCTCCGTTTTTTCTTCTGCATATTCCACATCAGCCCGACTGCCCATAGATGGCTGGCAGGTTTTGATGCTGACAAGGTCCTCTGCCGAAAAACCGCCAATGGGTGAGTGCATAACGGACGCAAAAGGAATATCCTGACGGGGATTATCCAAAATTGAAAGATAGTTCAGGATGGTCATGATTTCCATTGTGTCAAAGAAACCTTCTTTTGTAACGCTGACCACCGGAATCCCCATATTTTCCAGGGTTCTGAGATAAACATCCACCTTTGTCAGATTACGGAAAAGAATGGCTATGTCTCGATATTCTAGGGGGCGGTCTCCCTTTTCCGGATCATGAAGGGATTCATTATGAATCATTTCATGGATTCGCTCCCCGATTGCCCTGGCCTCTAATTCATTTTTCTCAAGATTTTCTTCATCGTCCTGACCTTCCATCATTTTGGAAGCAACTGCCATAACCTCTACAGCTGTATCCTGGGTGCCATCTGCACGTAAAAGGCAGGGAAGATCTTCCTTTTTATCTCTCCCGGCAACCAGGGCTGCTGCCTGATCGTAATCTATGCCCCCAACTTCATTCCGCATGTTCATGCGGAAAATATCATTGCAAAAATCAAGGATTTCGGGCCGGGAACGGAAATTACAGCGAAGATCAATGCGGGTTCCGCCATTTTCATTTTCATAATCATGGAATTTCTGCATAAAAAGTTCCGGTCGGGCATTACGAAAACGATAAATACTCTGCTTTACATCCCCTACGCAAAAATAATTATCCACTCCATCCTCTATGGAGCTGACAGCCGTCAGAATTTCTTCCTGAAGATAGTTACTGTCCTGATATTCATCGATCATGACTTCACGATATATAGCGGCCTGCTCCCTGGCAGCATCTGTTCTTTTTTTGTCCTCTCCCCGAAGGATCTGCAGGGCATAGTGAGCCGTATCGGCAAAGTCGACGATATTCTTTTTTCTCTTAGCTTCATCAAAACCTTTCCAGAAGCGATGAACCATTTCAAGGAGGGTATTAATAGGCCGGGCACTTTCATTCTGAAGCTGCAAAGCGATACCCGGAGCTGCAAAGACATATTCCTCTTGAAGCTGTTTGATGTTTTTTTCAATCTTATCCCGTCTTGCCTTCATTTCCTCCTGAATAACCTTGTCGCCGCCTCTTGCTCCTACAAGCTTTGGTTTTTCAAAATTAGAAAGAATATTAAAGATATCTTCATAACTGCCGTGGGCGGCTGTTAATTGTTCGAAAAGTTCCATGTAGGCCACTGCCATTTTTTCATAAGGTACTGCAATATCACCGCTACCCACGTAGAGATAATTATCTTTGGCCAGTGCTGCACCATCCCGAACGAGATTTGCAATTTCCTCTTCCAGCATCTGCATCCATTTGGTCTTTTCAAGTTCTGAAAAATCAGATGCCGCCGTTATTTCCGTACAGGAAGAAAGCCATTCCTCCGGGTAGGGCGTGCTCATAGCCATGTCATAGACTTTTTTAATCAGCTTCTCTACCCGGCTTTCATCTCCGTCCGGTGCATAGCTGTCCATGAGAAGATAAAAATCTTTTAAAAAAGCTTCGTCATCACTTTCATAAGCTTCTTCCATGATGCTTCTCATGACATCTTTTTCCATGAGTTTAAGTTCGCCGTCTTCTCCCTGCCTAAAACTGGGGTCCAGATCAATGCGTCCGGCATAGTTTTTTACGACATAGGAACAGAAACTGTCAATGGTGGTAATCTTAGCCCGGCCAAGAAGCATCTGCTGCCGTCTTAGATGATCATCTTCCGGATTTTCATCCAGGGCCTTGCTGATTTCTTTGCCGATTTTTTCCTTCATCTGGGCCGCTGCAGCCTTTGTAAAAGTAACGATAAGGAACTGGTCTATATCTGCCGGATTTTCCGGATCTGTCAGTTTCTTCATAAGGCGGGCCACCAAAACTGCTGTTTTACCTGATCCCGCCGCCGCACTGACCAGGATATTACGATGGTCCGTATCGATGACCCGGCTTTGATCCTGAGTCCACTTTATTGTATTTTCTTTGCTCATTTTTCTCCGCCTTCCTTTTGCTCCTGATCATTTATTTCATAATCATCTGCATGCCCAGTACCGCTTTCATCTTCTTCCAGAAGCGTAAAGACTTCATCATCCTTTAATTTACCCAAATGGCGATACCTGCACCCAGGTACTTTGTCATCGAAACCGCAGAGATCTTTATATGAACAATAATCACAGCCGCTCGTGTCTCCATAGACATAGGGTGAAACGGCAATCTCACCGGATATGATACGATTTCCGATTTCTCTTGCCTTTTTATCCGCAAAGTTTCCCAAAAGCCTGAACTGAGCAGCATCTGCTGACGCCTCTCTCTTGCGGCTTTTCTTTACTTCGACATGACTTAAATGTTTCTTAATGTTTTCTTCCGCAGATGTGATACCATCTTCTTTCAGATTACTCAGACGTTTCTCTTCAGCTTTTTCTTCCGTCGGTGCATCCTTAAAAGTGACGAAGGGATCCCGAACCTTCTGATAATAGATTCCGGCTATCTCTGGCAAATGGCCTTCTCTTTCTTCCATTTCCATAACGGCATTCATGTAAAGAACCAACTGAAGCTGAAGACCATAATAAACCTGTGCCAGATCAAACTTCTTGCTGCCGGTCTTGTAGTCTACGACTTTGATATAACGCTTATCTCCTTCATCGCAGATATCAATACGGTCAATACGACCGCTGATCAGCATACGGGTTCCATCATCCAGTACAAAATGACGACTCTTTAAAGAATCATCAAAGGATTTTTCCATTTCACTGGGTTCAAAGTCTCCCTTTTTCAACTGCTCTTCCACTGACCAGACAGCTGCCTGCATCCGCTTAATGAGACGTTTTATTTCATAAGCATTTCTCCTGGATTCCTGATAGATAAAATGGTCTTCAATGGCATGACGCACGGCTTCTTCCGAAAGCTGATCCCTTTTCTCTCCATCAAGGCTGCTCCATTTCTCCCCTTCCTTAATAAGCTTTTCGCCAAAATACTGCAGAGCATCATGAAGGACATTACCCCTGTCAAGATTTGTCAGTTCCAGAACTTCCCTTTCCTTAAGTTTCAAGCCAAACTCTGCAAAATAAGAGAAGGGACAGGCTGAAAATTTCTCCAGTCTGGTAGCTGAACCTTTGATGAAATTTCCATAAACAGCCTTGGCTGAAGCCTTGGAAATAGCATCTTCCCTGCGTCCTGCCCCTGCAGCCTCTATCACGCGGTTAAGTCGTTTTGCAAAAGATGCGTGTTTTTGATACCAGCCATAAAGTTCAAGCCACTCATCTGATGGTTTTTCAGTTCCGATATTTCTTATTCCCTCTGCCAGAAGAGTTATGCCATCATCAGCTCTTTCTGTGAGATCCAGTATATTTTTTCCCGGTTTGATCACTTCTAGATAGGGGAACAGATGCTTTATCTGACTGATAAGATAAGCCGGCCGTCGCTCATTTCCCTTTCCATCAGCTGTGGCATAAGAAATGATCAGTTTTTCCGACGGCTTTGTTAAAGCCAGATATAAATAGAAATTCTGAATGTAAACCTGTTTCCGTGGTGATGGTTTTAAATGAACCCCCTTGTCCTCCATTCTTTCCCGATCTGTTTCTGAAAGGAAGCCTCCCTCAGAAGGATTTTTAGGAACAAGACCTTCATTAACCCCCACAAAGAATAAAACACGGACGTTCTTAAGACGGGAACGCTCCATATCTCCCACCATAACCTGATCGGTTCCGGGCGGAATAATGCCTATACGGATTTCAGAAAGTCCGGTTTCAATGAGAGCTCTTAAATCTCCCATACTCATTTTCTCATCCCCAAGAACACTGACCAGCTTGTCCAGAACCTCCATGACTTTTCCATAAATCTGGGCATATTCCCGCACAAGATCCTGTCGGCCCTCTATGCCATATTTTTCTTCCAGTGCTTTAAGCTTTTCCTGACAGCTGCTTTGAACACAGAATGTATAAAGCGCTGTCATTTTTTCCCGCACCGTCATCTTTCTGTCTGCCATGGCATTGGAAAGTGGATCCAGAA
>CAVDGK010000123.1:0-5828 GCA_963607995.1 Oscillospiraceae bacterium
CCTGGACTGAAGAAAAATCCCTAATAGACCGGCTCAAGCGTAAATTCCAGGAACAGTATCTGGCTGTCCTTCTTGAGAAAAAAGTAGACAAGCAGACCATCCTTGAAAATTACCTCAATACCATCAATCTTGGCGCCGGCACCTACGGCGTACAGGCTGCCTCGAAAAAATATTTTAATAAAGACGTTTCGGAGCTGACCCTTTCTGAAGCCACGGTCATTGCCGGTATCACCCAGAATCCCAGCAAATATAATCCCATCCGTCATCCTGAAAATAATGCTGAACGCCGGAAACGGGTTCTTTCGAAAATGCTGGAACAGGGCTACATTACCCAAGATGAAATGGATGAGGCTTTAGCTGATCCGGTTTATAACCGCATTGCCGCTGCCCAGAATGTTGAAGAGGAAGAAACCACTGTTTATTCCTATTTTGTAGATGAACTTATTTCCCAGGTAGTCAATGACCTGATGGAACAAAAAGGCTACACCGAAAAGCAGGCTTATCAGATGCTTTACTCCGGCGGTCTTCGTATCTACACTACTCAAGATCCGGACATGCAGGCCATTATGGACGAGGAATTTACAAATGAAGAAAATTTCCCCGCCGGCACCCAGTTCACCATTGACTGGGCACTATCCGTTACTGATGAGGACGGCACAGTTGTTAATTACAGCAAAGAAATGCTGCGGAAATATTTCCGAGAAACAGAAAATGAAGATTTTGATCTTCTCTTCGATTCCACGGAAGAAGCCCAGACGTATATCGATCGTTACAAGACTCATGTCGTGAAAGAAGGTCAAAGTATACTGGCCGAGCGATGCGAATTTGTAGCTCAGCCTCAGGCCTCCATGGTCCTAATTGATCAGTCAAATGGCTATGTAAAGGCCTTAGTCGGCGGTCGTGGTGAAAAAACAGCTTCCCTGACTCTTAATCGTGCCACCTCTACAACCCGGCAGCCCGGTTCAACTTTTAAGGTTCTTGGTGTGTATGCCACCGCTCTTGATAAATATGATATGAACCTTTCTACGACTTATGTCGATGAGCCTTATTATTATGAAAATGGCCGTCAGGTCCACGACTGGCTGACTGATACTTATCAGGGCACGATGTCCATCCGTAATGCCATCGTTAATTCAGTCAACGTTGTAGCTGTTAAATGTATTACCGATATTACACCCAAAGCCGCCTATCAGCAGCTGCTGAAATTCGGCTTTACCACCCTGGATTCCAAAAATGATGTTTATCAGGCTCTTGCCCTTGGCGGTATCTACAATGGTGTTACAAACCTGGAACTGACTGCTGCTTATGCCGCGCTTGCCAATGGCGGCACCTATACAAAGCCCATCTTCTATACAAAGATTGAGGATCAATACGGAAATATCATCATTGATAATACACCGGAAACCTCAAAAGCTGTGGATTCTTCAACAGCCTATCTCCTCACCAGTGCTCTTGAAGATGTTGTTACCCGGGGTACCGGTTCCGCCATGCAGCTTTCAAATGGCATGCCGGTAGCCGGCAAAACCGGTACGACTTCCGGTTACAACGACGTCTGGTTTGTGGGTTATACCCCCTACCTGACCTGCGGTGTCTGGGCCGGCTATGATAATGGTGAAGACCTTCCGGGAGACGCCCGCACTTATCACTGGACCTTATGGAAGAAAGTCATGGACCGCATTTCTGCCAATCAGGAAGTGACAGACTTTGAAATGCCCTCCACAGTGCGGCAGGCATCCATCTGTAATGATTCCGGTCTTCTAGCTAATGACTATTGTCCCAACAAGACAACAGAATATTACGCTGCAGACTCTCTGCCAACGGCGGTCTGCTCTCTCCATTCAAAGCCTGTGGCCACTCCCACACCGACGCCGACGCCCACGGAAACGCCGACGCCTACGGATACACCAACGCCCACGGAGACGCCAACGCCAACTGAAACTCCGGAATCTGATGAATCCTCCGGTTCCTCTTCTGATGTACCGTTGCCGGATTCTTCCACGGATACTTCATCCGGCAGCGTACCGGATGCAACAGGCCAGTAATTGCCATTTAAAAACAAAAGAACCGAAATGTCTGATTTGATTCAGCATTTCGGTTCTTCCTTATTCATGACAATAGAATGCTTGCAATACGTACATTCGATTGTTTATACAAAGAAAAGGCTCCAAGTTCGATTTGAGCATGCTCATATAGGCATACCTTATTTTTTTCTGCTCACTATTTCTCTGTCATAAAATTTTCCTGTACTCTCTTGTACAGCTCTCTTGCAGCATTATATCCCATTCTCTTCTGACGATGATTGATAGCAGCTGTTTCAACGATGACAGCCAGGTTACGACCCGGACGGATCGGGATAGAATGGCACACAACATTGATGCCAAGTAATTCCGTAAACTCATCTTCAAGGCCAAGACGGTCATATTCCCGGTTCTTATCCCATTCTTCCAATTTAATAACCAGATCGATCTGCTTGCTGTTACGAACGTGCTCAACACCATAAAGTGTCTTTACATCGATGACACCGATACCACGAAGTTCAATGAAATGACGTGTAATATTGGGAGCACGGCCCACTAAGGCTACGTCTGAGATACGGCTGATCTCAACTACATCATCACTGACCAGACGATGTCCACGGCGAACAAGTTCCAGAGCTGCTTCACTTTTTCCGATACCGGAATCCCCCATGATCAGGACACCTTCACCATCAACGTCTACTAAAACGCCATGGATGGAAATGCGGGGTGCCAGTTCAACACCAAGCCAGCGAATAATCTCAGCCATAAAATCACTGGTAGCACGCTTTGTTACGAATGTTGGCACATTGTATTTAAGGGCCAGTTCGATCATATCATCTGAAGGCTGCGTCAGAGTTGTAAAGATGACACAGGGAATGTCACGGGACAGGAACTTTTCATAGGACTCCAGTCTCTGTTTATCTTCCATCTGCATGATGTAGGTATACTCAACGTAACCGATGATCTGAACTCTTTCATTTGCGAAATGTTCATAGTAGCCGGCAAGCTGAAGTGCCGGACGGTTAATTTCTGTGGTAGTGATCATGATTTTTGAAAGATTAATGGATGGTGTCAGACAGGTAAGCTGCATTGCCTCTGCCATTTTTTCCAATGAAACCTGGGATTCTGCCGTCATGATGGATCCTCCTTGTGTTCTTATTTATTTTCTTATTTACCCTTTTCTGTCTAAGGCAAATGTATAAGATGATTATAACACAAACAAAGGGGTGACATGTTATAACTTTTGCATCTGATGATCTTCGACAAAGACCTTATAATTTTATCAAATTTTTAAGACTGATGGAAAAATTTATAAACCGCCTGAGCTGCTCTTTCATTCATAGCCGGAGCATTTTTTAAAGTCTCCACGTCGGCTTCCTTAATGGCTTCAATATTTTTAAAATACTTCATAAGGGCCCGTCTTCTCTGTGTACCGATGCCATCAATTTCATCCAGCACCGAATGAACCTGTCCCTTGCTGCGCAGAAGCCGGTGATATTCAATAGCAAAACGATGGGCTTCATCCTGAATCCGTGTAATAAGATGAAAGGCCTCGGAAGAATGATCAATAGGCAGCTCTTTATTATGAAAATAAAGTCCCCGAGTCCGATGATTATCATCTTTCACCATACCGCACACGGCAATGGATAAGCCCAGCTTTTCCAAGACACCTTCAGCTATATTGACCTGTCCTTTCCCGCCATCCATAAGAATAAGATCCGGCAGCCTCTCAAAGCCTTCAGACCCGGAAGCCGCCCGGTTAAAACGACGGGTTAGAACTTCTTCCATGGAAGCATAATCGTTAGCTCCCTGGACAGTCTTAATGCGGAATTTCCGATAATCCGTCCGCTTCGGCTTTCCTTTTTCGTAGACCACCATGGAACCTACCGACTCATAACCGCTGATATTAGAAATATCGTAGGCTTCCATGCGGTCAGCTGAGGGAATTCCCAGCCAGCTGGCAATGGTCTTAACGGCTCCGATGGTGCGAATTTCCTCCCTCTTAAGTCTCTCCCGATCACGGCTTAAGACCATTTCGGCATTTTCGGCTGCCATTTCAACCAGCTTTTCCTTCATGCCCTTTTGAGGAATACGAATAGAAACCTTCGAACCTTTTTTCTTTGTGAGATACTCTTCCAGCAGCTCCCTGTCAGGAATATCAAAAGGCAGCATCAGTTCCTTGGGAATATAAGGGGTTCCTGAATAATACTGGGTAATAAAATCCCCAAGAAGAATACTGGGTTCATCAGATTCATTAGCTTCCATATAAAAATGTTCTCGTCCCAGCAGCTTACCGCCCCGGACAAAGAAGACCTGAACGACACAGTCCGCCTCAAGTAGATTAGTCTGGGCCGCATCCCGCTGACGATTCACAGCGATAGCCATCACATCCCGGTCATCTTCTCCATTTTCCGTAATCTTTTGTTTCTCTGTAATCTGACGGATACTTTCAATTAAATCCCGGTAGGTGGCTGCTTCTTCGAAACGCATATCCATGGAAGCCTGCATCATTTTTTCCGTCAGATCTTTAATGGTTTCATCCACGTGACCATTCAAGAAGCTGACAGCAGCATCCACATTTTTCTGGTAAGCTTCCGCTGTGATTTTCTTCCGGCAGGGGGCATCACATTGTCCGATATGGTAATAAAGACAGGAATCCACTTCGACGGTCTCAACTTTTTTGTTGCAGGGACGGATATGGTAAAGCTTCTGTAGAAGATCGATGGTATCACGCACAGCCGTTACATTAGTAAAGGGTCCATAATAGCGGCAGCCATCCTTTTTCATACGCCTCACCAGCATAATCCGGGGATAGACTTCATTTGTGGTAATCTTTATATAAGGATAACTTTTGTCATCCATCAGCATGGTGTTATATTTCGGCCGATGTTCTTTAATGAGATTGGACTCGAGGACAAGAGCCTCCAATTCCGTGTCCGTGACAATATATTCAAAATAATTGATCTTGGATACCATGGAATCAATCTTTGGACCCCGATTAATATGCTTTCGAAAATAGGAACGTACCCTGTTTTTCAGACTGACCGCCTTGCCCACATAAAGAATTTCATCCCTGGCGTCATGCATAATATAAACTCCCGGCTTAGCCGGCAGTTTTTTTAATTCATCTTCAATTACAAAAATTTTTTCATCTTTCATAATTCAAAATTATACCATTAAACATAAAAGCACCGCACCCGAAAGTGCGGTGTTTTATATTTAAGTTAATTCAATCTAAAAGCTTAATCTCAAATATCGAGATTAACAGAACCATCTTCCGAAACATTATTCTGAATACTGTCAGAAGAATCTGTCTCGTCAGCTTTCTCCCACTTAGCCAAACCATCATCCGGTTCATCAACATTTTCATTGATGCGTCCGACCTTGGTTTTGGTATTCTGCAGACCTTCCACATCACGGAAAATAGCCATGAATTCCTTACCGGTAATGGTTTCTCTCTTAATAAGATATTCAGCAATCTGGTCCAGAGTTTCACGATGCTCTCGCAAAAGCTCTAAGGCTTTTTCATAAGCCGCTTTCAGCATCTTCATAACTTCGTGATCAACCTCTGTAGCCGTTTCATCACCACAGTTCATCACCACACGACCATCGAGATACTGATCCTGCTGGGAAGCCAGACCCATGAGACCAAACTTATCTGACATACCGTATTGCGTGATCATGGCACGGGCAATCTTCGTTGCCTGTTCAATATCATTTGAAGCACCTGTTGTAACGGTATCAAAAACGATTTCTTCAGCAGCACGGCCACCAAGAGTCGTCACCAGACGAGCTTCCAGTTCCTTCTTT
>CAVDGK010000124.1:0-5786 GCA_963607995.1 Oscillospiraceae bacterium
ATTGTGGTGGGTGTAGGTATCGGTGGTACCTTCGATAAATGTGCTCTTCTGGCAAAAAAAGCATTGCTGAGACCTGTTGATTCTGAAAATCCGGATCCATTCTATGCTCAAATTGAAAAGGAGCTTCTGGAAGATATTAATAAGCTGAATATCGGTCCCCAGGGTTTCGGAGGCAAAACAACTGCCTTAGGTCTTAATATTGAAACTCTGCCTACCCATATTGCAGGTCTTCCGGTGGCTGTCAATATTAATTGCCATGTAACACGTCACGTGACGGAGGTGATATGATGGAAAAAGCAGCAAGACATATCGATCTCCCGCTGACGAAGGAGATTGCCGAGAGTCTTCATATCGGAGATAGTGTTACCCTTTCCGGTGTTATCTATGCAGCCCGGGACGAAGCTCATGAAAATATGATTAAACTCCTGGAGGAAGGAAAAGAACTTCCTATTGATATTAAAGATGCAACGGTTTACTATGTGGGACCGGCACCGGCAAAGCCGGGAGCTGTCATCGGATCGGCAGGGCCCACAACTTCAGGCCGTATGGATGCCTATACACCGGCTTTACTTGATCTTGGCCTTCGAGGAATGATCGGAAAGGGTGAAAGGACCGATGAAGTTATAGAAGCCATGAAGCGTAATACCTGTGTTTATTTTGGTGCTGTTGGCGGGGCTGGGGCTTTACTTGCAGGATGTATTAAATCTCAGGAGATTATAGCCTGGCCGGAGCTTGGCCCGGAAGCTCTTCGTAAATTTACCGTTGAAAATATGCCTCTTACCGTGGTCATTGATGCAGAAGGTCATGATCTTTATCGGGAACATTAGAGTATAGGAAAGTTATGGACGAAGAGAGAAGAAGAGAATTAATAAGAAAAAAGAAAAGACTTGAGGCAAAAAAGCGCCGCCACAGGAAGGTGATTCGCAACAGAATCTTCTTTGGCATGTTCCTTGTTGTTATTCTTTTGGTTGTAATCCTTGTAATAGTCCGTGGAACAGGCAATAAAAAAGTGACAACGGCAGAAAGCCAGACTTCTTCCGCTATGGAAGAGACAGAATCTTCAATAAGTGAAGTATCCTCTGCGTCTGATACGATGGAGTCATCAGCAGATACTGTCGTGACGGAAGGTCAGGATGTTTATGATGCAGCCAAATGTCTGGCAGCCATGTATGATTATGATGGAGCCATAGAGAAGCTTGAGTCCTATGAAGGCTATGAAAATATGCCTGCTTTTACGGAAGCTATCAGCACTTACACATCCCAAAAGGAAGCTTG
Organism: Oscillospiraceae bacterium; assembly: GCA_963607995.1. Classification (GTDB taxonomy): domain Bacteria; phylum Bacillota; class Clostridia; order Lachnospirales; family Lachnospiraceae; genus Chordicoccus. The sequence goes on from CAVDGK010000124.1 coordinate 1,276, forward strand.
CGTGGCTGCTGATGTGGAAAGCGTTCCGCACGTTTTCTTCCATTCTCTTCTTAATGATGACCGAGGATTCATAGCTGAAGAGAGTAGTGACTTTGTAGCTCGGGATAACGGCTGCTGGATGTGCTCGGTGAATGAGTTTAATACCATGATTCAGCAGATGTACGATGCCGGTTATGTGTTGGTACGTTTAAGAGATTTAGTGGTTCAGACTACAGATGAAAACGGCAATGTTCATTTTGAGAAGAATAATTCACTGATGCTGCCGGAGGGAAAGAAACCCCTGGTTATGTCAGAAGATGACTTGAGTTATTATCATGCTTACGAAAATCAGGGAATTGCTTCCAAACTGGTTCTTGATGAAAATGGCGATGTTAAATGCGAATATACCAATGCATCTGGTGAAACCCTGGTAGGAAATTATGACATGGTTCCCCTCCTTAATGCCTTCATCGAGGAACATCCGGATTTCTCTTATCATAATGCGCATGCTATTATTGCTCTTACCGGCTACAATGGTGTCTTTGGTTATCGCACAGATTCTGTATACAAAACCCTTGATCCGGAACATTTGGATGATAATCAGGCTGTTTGGCTTGCAGAACACCCTGAATTTGATTATGATGAGGACGTTGCTGAAGCAACGAAGATTGCAAATGCCCTGAAGGAAGAAGGTTGGGAATTTGCCAGCCATACCTGGGGACATCGTCATGCAGACACGGCATCGGTTGAAGATCTTCAAACCGATAATGAAAAATGGGTCAATACTGTTGAACCTATTGTAGGTAAAGTGGATACCATTATTTTTGCTCATGGTTCGGATATAGCCGGTGATGAGGATTATACGGAAGATAATGCCAAGTATTCTTATTTTAAGAGCTGTGGTTATAATTTCTTCTGTAATGTTGATGGCTCGACACCGGTATGGATGCAGTTTAGAAGCGATTATGTCCGTTCCGGCCGCATCAATCTGGATGGTTATCGCTTGTACCAGACCATGATTGGGAATGAAAATTCGGTTAATGTCATGAATTATCTGGGTATCCACGATATTGCAGATTTCTTTGATAATAATCGGATCCAGCCGGTGGAAATACCGGAATAATTAATGCTATTTAAGGAGTTATTATGGCAGAAAATTTTAATGAAAATGAACAGGATGAATTAGAGCTTGAACGCCGCCGTAAGGCAGCGGCCAAAAGACGCCGTAAGGCGAAGAAAAGAAGAAAGAGACTGATCAAGAGAGCACTCATATTTGCAGTACTGGTTGTACTTTTGATCATCGTTATCGTTTGCCTTGTCAAAGTGACAGGCAAAAACAAGACGGCTGTCGAATCTTCAAGTGAATCTGTTTCTACAGAGGCTTCTTCTGAGAGTGAAAGTTCCGTAGAATCTTCAGCAGAAACGTCAACGGATACAAATGTTACAAAGACAGCCCTTCTTGCCAGCGCCAAAGAACGGGCTCAGACTTATGATTATGATGCAGCTATTTCCATGCTTCAGGGATATTCAAACCAGAATGATGCTGATATAGCGGCAGCTATTTCCGAGTACACATCAGCGAGGGATGCCTGTGTTACTGTTGATGTCAGCACGGTTCCTCATATTTTCTTCCATTCACTTATCAATGACAGCCGTGGTTTTATAGTCAGTGATCAGGTTACGGAAGGCCGTGTAACAGCCAATAATGCGGCTATGTGTACTGTAGATGAATTCGATCACGTTCTTGAATGTATGTATGAAGCCGGTTATGTCATGATCACGCTGGATGACATGGTAACTGAAAATGAAGATGGCACATTTACGGCTAATACCAATATTAAACTTCCTGCCGATAAAAAAGCTTTCCTAATGTCAGAAGATGACTTAAGTTACTATCATGCTTATGGTGAAAATGGTGCCCAGGGTTATGCTGATAAGCTGGTTCTTGACGAAAATGGTGAAGTGAAGGCGCAGTATGTAGATCCAGACGGCAATACTTTGATCGGTGATTATGACATGGTACCTCGCCTTGAAACCTTTATCAAAAATCATCCGGATTTTGTTTACCATGATGCTCGTCCCACTATCGCTCTCACAGGCTATAATGGCATTTTTGGTTATGTTACCAACGATTATTATGCAAATGGCGGAGATTATGAAAATCTGAGCAATACCCAGATTCAGTGGCTGGAATCCCATCCGGATTATGATTATGATACAGATTGTGCTGAAGCCAAAAAGATCGCTGATGCCCTTAAAGCACAGGGCTGGACTTTTGCAAGCCATACCTATGGCCATCTCGATGCCAGCTCACAGTCTCTTGAAGCTCTTCAGAGAGATAACGAAAGATGGAAGACCTGCGTAGGTGCGTTCATTGGAGATACCAACAAGATTATTTTTGCTTTTGGTGCAGATATTGGAGCAGCTTCCAATTACACTATGGATAATGAAAAGTATGCTTATTACAAGAGCGAAGGTTTTGATATCTTCTGCAATTGCGATGGTACTCTTGGCTGGACACAGATTACCTCGGATTATGTCCGGACAGGACGTTTCGCCATTGATGGCTTCACTTTGTATCAGGCTATCACACCGGATGGCAATTCTTACAACCGTTGCTCCAGCAACTATGAAGCACTGGGTGTAAAGGATATTGCTTCCTGGTTTGATAAGAACCGTACCACACCTATCGATAGCGAGTAATTACGATAACATGTAAAAATTGGGCCGGGCTGCGTTGGCAGTCCGGCTTAATTTTTTCGAGGATGTTGTCAACTTATGGAAATTCTATTACATTCCCATAAGATTTTGATCTTTGGTATATGTATGGTTAAAGTGCTCCGATCTTTAACAAAATATATTGAAACGAGATTTCTTTTAAAATTTATAAAAAAGTGCTTGCAATCTATTTCTGAATCGGTTATAGTAGTTGAGCACGGCCGGTTGGTCAAGGGGTTAAGACGCCGCCCTCTCACGGCGGAAACACGGGTTCGATTCCCGTATCGGCTATCTAACTAAAAAGCTTGAAATCCTTTAAAATCAAGGGTTTCAAGCTTTTTTTGTTCTATGAAAAAGCAAAAGGGGCAGATGAAGGGGCAACTATAAGATTTTAACTTCTCTTATGGCATCGTCATCTTGTTCCTGGAGCCTCTTTGTTACATGAAAATAAACATCTTTTGTTATATCGGAATCGGAGTGGCCAAGGCGACGTGAGATTTGTTCGAGGCTGAGGCCGTCAGCGGCAAGCAATGACGCTTACACAGTATAAGAGGGTTAAATCAGAACCGATTGAATTGATTTTAAAGAAATTCAGAAAGCAGACCACAGCAGAAGCCATTCAGAGAGCTGACGACGATATCGCCATTAACAAGACCGATGAACTGCTTTTGAAGGATGTGCAGAATACTACTGGATAAAGTTCTTTTATAATTTTTTTGAAAAGGCTATAATAAACCCACGATAAAAATACGGTTTCGGAGAGAAGAAATGCTGAAATTATTTTTGGTTGAAGACGAGATTATCATGCGGGAAGGAATCAAGAAAAATATTCCCTGGGAGTTGGAAGGCATCGAATTTGCCGGGGAGGCAAGTGATGGTGAACTGGCTTATCCCCTTATTCTAAAAACAAAGCCGGATATTCTGGTCACGGATATCAAGATGCCCTTTATGGATGGTCTTGAACTGAGCCGTCTGGTTAAGCAGGAATTGCCGGATATAAAGATTATGATCCTTAGCGGTTATGATGAATTTGAATATGCCAAAGAAGCTATTAATATTGGTATTACGGAATACCTTCTTAAACCTATCAACAGCGAAAAATTGCTGGAAGCCGTAAAGAAGGTGGCAAAAACTATTGAAAAGGAAAAAGAACAAAAGGATTTCCTGACAACTTTCGAATCAGAGAGAGCTGAAAATAAGCGTATTTCTCGTAATAAATTTTTCAGAAAACTGGTTTCCGGAAATCAGTCCGTGGCGGCCACTCTTAAAGAAGGAAGAGAAAATGGCATGGAGCTCTCAGCTAACCGCTTTAATATTGTTCTTTTCCAGATCTTTACGGACAAAGATGCGGATCTTTATTCTGAGGAACAATCAGCTGCCGGCAAGAAAATCGAAGAGATTACGGAAAAAGTTCCGCAAGTCTATCCTGTTGAAATGGGACTTTCCGGCTGGGCGTTCATTTTGACGGAAAGAGAAGGGGCTCTACTGGAAGAAATCCTGCTGAAACTTGAAAATATTCTGATGGATATCGTTAAAGAATGCGGTAACGGGAAAATGGAATATTTTGGCGGAATTGGCGAGCCTATTGTACGTTTAAGCGAATTCGACCGTTGTTTTGATGAAGCCAGTCGGGCTTTTTCCTATCGTTATTTAAAGAATCGCAATCAGTTCCTGGAATTTAGCAAAATACATGAATTACCGGAAAATGAAGACGCTCTTGAAGTAGGGGCTCTTCAGTTGGATAAGCTGGATCGAAAAATTTCAGAGGGATTTTTAAGTACAGGTACAACAGAAGAAATTCCCCAGTTTATCGA
>CAVDGK010000125.1:0-5770 GCA_963607995.1 Oscillospiraceae bacterium
ATGATAAGGAGAATAGATCATCATGGAAAAAACAATGGACAAGATTGTATCGCTGGCAAAATCCAGAGGTTTTGTTTTCCCGGGTTCTGAGATTTACGGCGGTCTTGCCAATACCTGGGATTACGGTGCACTGGGTGTGGAACTTAAAAACAATGTAAAGAGAGCATGGTGGAAGAAATTCATTCAGGAAAGCCCTTATAATGTAGGTCTTGACTGTGCCATTCTTATGAATCCCCAGACTTGGATCGCATCCGGTCATCTTGGCTCTTTCTCAGATCCGCTGATGGATTGTAAAGAATGCCATGAACGTTTCCGTGCCGATAAGATTATTGAAGACTGGTGTCATGAGAACAAAGTTCCTCTTAATGATGCTGAGAAGGAAGCATATCATGTTGACATTAAGCCGCTGGGCAGCGTTGATGGCTGGAGCCAGCAGCAGATGAAAGATTTCATCGATGAAAAGAATATTCCCTGTCCTACATGCGGCAAACATAACTTCACCGACATCCGTCAGTTTAACCTGATGTTTAAGACTTTCCAGGGTGTTACAGAAGATGCTAAGAATACAGTTTATTTGAGACCGGAAACAGCTCAGGGTATCTTTGTTAACTTTAAAAATGTTCAGAGAACATCCCGTAAGAAAGTTCCTTTTGGTATTGGTCAGATCGGCAAGTCTTTCCGTAACGAGATCACACCTGGCAACTTCACTTTCCGTACTCGTGAATTTGAGCAGATGGAACTTGAATTTTTCTGCAAACCGGGAACAGACCTGGAATGGTTTAATTACTGGAAGGAATTCTGCAAGAACTGGCTGTTCTCACTTGGTCTGAAAGAGGATGAACTTCGTTTCAGAGATCATGATCAGGCTGAACTTTCCTTCTATTCAAGAGCAACTACTGACGTGGAATTCCTCTTCCCATTTGGCTGGGGCGAACTGTGGGGCATTGCCGATCGTACAGATTATGACCTGACACGTCATCAGGAAACATCCGGCGAAGATCTTCGTTACTTTGATGATGAATCCGGTGAGCATTATATTCCTTATGTTATCGAGCCGTCACTGGGTGCTGACCGTATGGTTCTGGCTTTCCTGTGCGCTGCTTACGATGAAGAAGTTCTGGATGCTGAAAGAAATGATGTCCGTACAGTTCTTCATTTCCATCCGGCAATTGCTCCGGTTAAGGTGGCTGTCCTTCCTCTTTCTAAGAAACTGGCAGAACCGGCTCAGAAAGTTTATGCCGAACTGGCTAAGGAATGGAACTGCGATTATGATGATCGCGGCAATATCGGTAAGAGATATCGTCGCCAGGATGAAATCGGTACACCTTTCTGCGTGACTTATGATTTCGATTCTGAAAATGACGGCTGTGTTACGGTACGTGAACGTGATTCCATGGAGCAGGAGAGAGTGGCTATCGCTGATCTCCAGGCTTATTTTAAAGAAAAACTTGCATTTTAAAAATGCAGGTAATGTTTCTACATGCTCATAAAATGCAGGTAGAAATTTACCAATAGCGATTCTTGTTGTCATCCGGTCCCGTAAGGAATCGGATGACATTGTATTAAAGGACCTTTGAGCATGCTCAGAAATTTGATAGCAAAGAGATAAGTATCTCAGAAAGGAGGCTGTTTTGGCAAAATATGCATGCAAGCAATGTGGGGCCGAACTTTTCTTTGATCCAAAGATTGGCAAGCTTCACTGTGAATACTGCGATTCTGTTTTTGATCCCGCTGAGTTCGACTTTAAACCTGAAGAAGATCAGGAAAAAGCTGCATCCAATGACCGAACAGCAGAGCAGAATCTGTCAGAAGAAGAAATTGCAGCAGCTAAAGCTAAGGGAATGTCTGATGCTCAGGCTAAGGCAGCGGCAGAGGGAAGCAAATCCACAGATGACTCAACGGGCGATCTGGTGGCTTACTGCTGTCCTAACTGTGGAGCGGAGATTATTACCGCTAAAGAAACGATTATGACCACTTGCGTTTACTGCAATAAAGCCATTACGGTAGAAGGAAATATGGCCGGGGAATTTAAGCCCGATTATGTTCTGCCTTTTAAAAAGACCAAGGAAGAAGTGGAAGAGGCTTATATGAAACTTTGCAAAGCCTCTATCCTGACACCACCTACATTTATGCGGAAGGATAATATTAAAAAAATCAAGGGCATGTATATTCCTTTCTGGCTTTACAGTTTCCACGGGGATGGCCGGCTGAGGGTTCGAGGTGAAAATATCCGTACCTGGATTGCTGGGGATATGGAATATACAGAAGTTAAACGTTATGCCGTTGAAGAAGAAGTAGAGGCCGGTTTTGAAAAGATTCCGGTAGATGCTCTCAAAAAAATGGATAACGACATGATGGATTCTATTGAACCCTTTGATATGAAGGAACTGAAGCCTTTTAATCCTGCTTATCTTTCCGGATTTTATACACAAAGATGGGATGATGGTGCTCTTGAAAATGAAAACCGTGCCAAGTCCCGTGCTAAGGCCAGCCTTTTAAGAGAGGGACTCAGCAAAGCCGGTCATTATACCCATACATCTCTGGAAAGTGAAAGCTATGACTGGTCTGACAATAAGACGGAAAGCGCCATGGTACCGGTATGGATGATGTATACCGAATATAAGGGGAAGAACTACATTTTTGGTATGAACGGTCAGACAGGAAAGCTGATGGGATCAATCCCCAAAAGCCTTGGCCGCTTGTTTGGTATTGGCGGAGCGGTCTTTGTGGGTGTTGAGATCGTTCTAATGATCATGAGGGTTTTGGGGGTGATGATATGAAAAAAATTCTCATTTTAATACTATCAGCCTTTATGCTTCTTGGCATGCCTCTTACGATTTTTGCTGAAAATGAAATTCAATATTCCGGTGAAACTGAAAGTTCACAATCTGATTCTTCATCTGTAAAGGATCCGGGAGAATATACAAAGGCATCCAATGGTTATACGTATACGGCTCCAAAGGTAGAGGATAATACTCTTGGAGTTTATGATTTTGCTGATCTTTTGACGGATGATCAGGAAAAATCTATCAGAGAGCGCATTACGAAGATTGAATCCAGCCACAAAAATACCATCATGGTCCTGACGACAAAGAATACTAAGGAAGATTCGACTCATGGTACTTCTGTAACCAGAGCCTATGCGGAAGATTTTTATGAAGCCAATAAAGACGGCTTGAAGAGTGATGCTCTTATTTTCATCATTGATATGAAAAACAGAGTTATTTATACTGTCGGCTTTGGAAAATATGCGGATAATAGCAAATACAGCAGCCTTCATCAGGAAATTTATGAAGATGCGGCTTCTTATGCTTCGAGCGGCGATTATAATAAATGCATTAATGTTTTTCTTGATCGTGCAAATGCCCTGGATAACATTCTTAAAGCACTGGTTCCCACTACGGTGTCCCTTTTGATCGGTTTGGGTGCTGCTGGGGGTGTTATGCTTATTTTGCTTCTTATTCATGCAAAGTCTGCACCGAAAAACCATATGAATATTCCTGTCCAGATGGCTTCGGTCAATGAAAAAAGACATAATGAAATCTTTCTTGGCCGCTCCGTTACATCAAGACCGCTTCCTAAAAATGATAATCATGGCGGCCCGGGAGGAGGCGGAGGCTTTTCCGGCGGCGGTGGTATGTCCGGCGGGGGAAGCCATACATCCGGTGGCGGCGGACATTTTTGACGAAATTTGTTTATAATATACTAAAAAACAAATATGTTTTTGTAAAAAAATGTCATAGATTATTATTTTCATATTTACATTTGTTCATATTCAGACGGTTTTTTATTGAATATTTGCCTGATTATGGTAAAATAGTTTAGGTTTAGTTTAGGAGACATTGTAAAAGTCTATTAATATTTCAGGAGGAATCACACGAATGGCAACTAAATGGGTTTACATGTTTAGTGAAGGTAATGCCACAATGCGTAATCTTCTCGGTGGTAAGGGTGCAAACCTTGCTGAGATGACAAACATTGGTCTTCCGGTACCGCAGGGTTTCACAGTTACAACTGAAGCCTGCACACAGTACTATGAAGATGGCAGACAGATCAATGATGAGATCATGGCTCAGGTTAATGAAGCAATGGTCAAGATGGAAGAAATCACCGGAAAGAAATTTGGTGACAAGGAGAATCCGCTTCTTGTTTCTGTTCGTTCAGGTGCAAGAGCTTCCATGCCGGGTATGATGGATACCATCCTCAACCTTGGTCTTAATGAAGAAGTCGTTGAAACAATGGCTGCAAAATCAGGCAATCCGCGTTGGGCATGGGACTGCTATAGAAGATTCATCCAGATGTTCTCAGACGTTGTTATGGAAGTAGGAAAGAAATACTTCGAAGCACTGATCGACCAGATGAAGGCTGAAAAAGGTGTTAAAGAAGACGTCGAACTGGATGCAGAAGATCTGAAGAAGCTGGCCGGACAGTTCAAGGCTGAATATAAGAATAAGCTCGGTCAGGATTTCCCGACTGATCCGAAGGTACAGCTGGTAGAAGCTATCAAAGCTGTATTCCGTTCATGGGATAACCCCCGTGCAAACGTTTATCGTCGTGATAATGATATCCCGTATTCATGGGGTACTGCCGTTAACGTACAGATGATGGCATTTGGTAACATGGGTGAGACATCTGGTTCAGGTGTTGCATTTACACGTGACCCGGCTACAGGTGAAAACAAATTCTATGCTGAAGTTCTTATGAATGCTCAGGGTGAAGATGTTGTTGCTGGTATTCGTACTCCTATGAAGTTTGAAGCTTTGAAAGATATCGGCATGACCGAAATCCATGATCAGCTTCTTAATATTGCTAATCTCCTTGAAGATCATTACAAAGATATGCAGGATATGGAGTTCACCATCGAAGAAGGTAAACTTTACATGCTGCAGTGCCGTAATGGTAAGAGAACAGCTAAGGCTGCTCTTAAGATCGCTAATGATCTGGTTAAAGAAGGAAAGATCAGCAAAGAAACAGCTGTTGGCATGATCGATCCTCGTAACCTGGATACTCTTCTTCATGGTTCCTTCAACAAGAATGATCTGAAGAATGCTGAACAGATCGGCAAAGGTCTTCCGGCTGCTCCGGGTGCTGCCTGCGGTAAGATTGTCTTCACAGCTGAAGATGCAAAGAACCAGGCTGCTGCTGGTGAGAAGGTTGTTCTTGTTCGTCTTGAGACCTCTCCGGAAGATATCGAAGGCATGAAAGCTGCTCAGGGTATCCTGACTGCTCGTGGTGGTATGACTTCTCACGCTGCCGTTGTTGCTCGTGGTATGGGTGCTTGCTGTGTAGCCGGCTGCTCTGAAATTGTTATGGATGAAGATGCTAAGACATTCACTCTTGGTGGCCATACATATAAAGAAGGCGACATCATTTCTTTCGACGGTTCTACAGGTAACATCTATGATGGCGCTCTGACAGTTCAGGATGGTTCTATCGAAGATGAAGATTTCAAGACCATCATGGAATGGGCTGATCAGATCCGTACTCTGAAAGTTAGAACAAATGCTGATACACCGGCTGATGCAAGAAAGGCTGTTGAACTTGGCGCTGAAGGTATTGGTCTTTGCCGTACAGAGCATATGTTCTTTGAAGGCAACAGAATCGATGCATTCCGTGAAATGATCATTTCCGATACAGTTGAAGAGAGAGAAGCTGCTCTTGAGAAGATTCTTCCGCTTCAGCAGGGTGACTTTGAAGGCCTTTATGAAGCTCTTCAGGGTGCTCCGGTTACCATTCGTTTCCTGGATCCGCCTCTTCATGAATTCGTTCC
>CAVDGK010000126.1:0-5727 GCA_963607995.1 Oscillospiraceae bacterium
GACTAAGTTGCACTGGAGCCTACTGGATCTACAGGAATATCTGTCGGCATCGGTCAGATATTCTACGCATTTGAATTAAGGATGATCATAATGGCAGAGATTTTTTGGAACAAAGAATCTACTCATATCTGTATGTTCCAGTTCAAGCAGAGCAATCTTTCTATCAATTCCGCCGGCATATCCTGTCAGGCTGCCATTCGTGCCGACGACGCGGTGACATGGGATGATAATGGATATTTCGTTGTGCCCAACGGCTCCGCCTACGGCCTGGGCAGACATGCGGGGGATGTTTTTTGTTTCGGATATCTTTTGGGCAATCTGGCCGTAAGTGACGGTTTTTCCATAGGGGATCTGTAATAAAATCTCCCATACCTCTTGTCTGAATGCTGATCCTGCAGGATGAAGAGGCGGGGTAAAACGCGGTTCTTTACCTGAAAAATACGTAGACAACCATTTTTTTGTATTAATTAGAATTTCTGTTTCAAGAGCAAAATGATCTTTTGTAAGAGTGTTTGCAAAATATTTCTCCCCTTCAAACCAAAGACCGGTAAGTCCTATTTCATCGGCGGCCAGTAAAATATTTCCTAATGGCGATTCATAAGTGCTTGTGTAAAACATATTTATTCCCTTGAAATGCAGTGAAGTCCTGAATAGAGTAAAATATTTTACGCTATCTTTGCGAAGCGGTTCCTATAATATAACTTATCGGAAGTTACGAACTAATCGACGATAAAAGTTGCAGTTTTGCACTGCAATATGATTATATCGCACTTTTTCCCATATGATGTGATATGATTGGTTATGTCTATATATTGAGCATACATTTTTGGATTTCCTTAAAATGTTATTGCTCATAAGGCTTCTTTGATTGCAGAATCCGGCTGATCTAGAAGTAAATTCAAATGATTGAGTATACAATAGACTTCAGCAAAATGCAGGGGAAGGCCTTTTTCATTGGGAGAAAATTCATGGATTATTATAAAAGAGCATTGGAAATAAAGGATGATATTATCCGGGACCGTCGGTATTTTCATACAAATGCCGAGGTGGGACTGAAACTTCCTAAGGCAGTAGCTTATATTAAGGAAAAACTCATATCTTATGGTATTCAGCCTACATCTTGTGGTCATGGTGTGATGGCTACGATTGGACATGGCGGTAAATGCATTCTGCTTCGTGCGGATATGGATGCTCTTCCTATGCCTGAGGAAAGCGGAGAGCCTTTCGCCTGTCCTACGGGAAAAGAAGCCCATGCGTGCGGTCATGATTTTCATGCGGCCATGCTGCTTGCAGCGGCAAAGATGCTCAAAGAAAATGAAAATAGCTTAAAAGGAACGGTTAAGCTTATGTTTCAGCCTGCTGAGGAAACTTTTGAGGGCAGTAAGGATATGATCGGGGCTGGCATATTGGAGAATCCGAAGGTGGATGCAGCCTTGGCTTATCACATTTCACCTGGCAAGATGCCGGTGGGACTGGTTATGTACAATAGTAAAAGCACCATGATGTTTTCCGTTGATGGATTCCGGATTACGGTGAAAGGGAAGGGTTCTCATGGCGCTTACCCTCAGGTGGGTGTGGATCCTATTAATATAGGTGTACACATTCATCTTGCCCTCCAGGAGCTTATTGCAAGAGAAGCAGATCCTAAGGCGGCCTGTGTTCTGACAATTGGTAAATTTGAAGCAGGAACGGCAGCAAATATTATTCCGGATACGGCTGTATTGGAGGGAACGCTTCGCTGCGATAATGTGGAAATGAGAAAGAAGCTGGTAAACCGCATAAAAGAAATTGCGGTATTGACGGCAAAAGTCTATAGTGGCAGTGCTGAGGTCAGCTGTTTATCGGAGGTACCGCCCCTTATCTGTGATTGCCCATTTACTGAAGAAATCCTGGGATATATGAGACAAATGAATATTCCTGGATTTATGGAATATCCGGATGTCAGTGCCAGTGCATCGGAGGACTTTGCTGTTATTGCAGAAAAAGTTCCAAGTGCTTTTATGTATCTGTCGGCAGGTTTCATGGATGAACGTGGTCAATATCCGGCCCATAATCCAAAAGTCCGGTTCAATGAGGATGTTTGCCCGATAGGTGCCGCATGTCTGGCGAACTGCGCCCAGAAGTGGCTTGAAAATAATTCACTCTAATGCAGTCTGATTTAAAAAAAATAGATGCATGTAGAGATGGCATAATTTTACATCGGTCCCCAACCTGGGGACCGGGCGGAGAAAATATAATAGATAGGATTGAGAAAGTTATTTAACATTAAAACAGCAGAAAAATCCAGAAACTATACGAAGAGGAATGGCTGTGGATAACGAAGTATTAAAACCAGAAGATTTTTTTAAAACCGGAACATATGACATTTATGATGAATTGCCCGTAGGGCTTGCCATTTGTGATGATGAGGGACATGTCAGGGATTGCAATGCCTGCTATCTGGAAATTCTCGGGGTTACCAGGGAGGAAATCCTGGGCTACAACATTTTTGATTCCTATAATTTCACGGATGAAGTCATGGAAAAGATACGCACATCAGACAGCTATCAGTATGATGTGCTGTATACGGTGCCAAAAGATGTATTTGTCAATACCTCGGCGGATCAGATATCCATCAGCGTAAAGATAGTGCGTCTTAAAGAAGATGACCATACGAAGGGTTATATGATCTATCTTACCAATCATACCAATGAATGGAAGAAATATGAAGATCAGTTATATGTTCAGGATCGGCGATACAAAGATCTGGTAGATAATATTCCGCTTAATTATACCCACACCAAACTTATTTTCGATGATAAGGGACAGATTGTGGATTATCTTAATATGTCCGGAAATAAAAGCTGCGAGGATTTCTACATTGCCCATAATATGACATGGGGTTCGACACTGGCTTCGAAGTTTTTGCCGGATACCGGCCATGTTATTATCGATAAGCTTAATGAACTTAGAAATAGTGGCGTGACAGGCGGCCATTTCACTTATGAGACAACGGAAGTTGGTGAAATCTATGAGATGGTGGTGGTTTTTGAGGGAGAAGAATGGGTTAATCTCATTAGTATCCCGATCACGAATCTTGAGATGGAAAAGAGAGAGGCTGAGAGCAGGTTAAAAGAAGAACGTCTTGAACAGCAAAAGAAGGAGATGGAACTCAAAGAGGACTATCTGAGAGATGAGAGGGAACATGCTGAAGTCGTTAATTCTCTTTCAACCATTTATTCAACTATTTTCAGGGTAGATATTGATACCCATCATTATGACAGATTAAACAGCTTGCCATTTATGAAAAAGTCTGCAGCAGACAGCGGCAATTTTGATGAAGTAAAGAAAATAATCATGGATTCTTTCATGGAACCGGAATTCATGGAAAAAATGAAAGATTTTCTGAATCTTAATACTTTGGCAAACAGACTTGAAAAGATCAATACGGTAACGACAGACTATAAAGCACCTAACGGTCAGTGGATACAGGCCCGGTTCATTGTTAAGAAAAGAGATGAGGATGGTGTCGTAAAAGAGATTCTTTATGTGGAACGGGATAGTACAGAAGAGAAAATTAAGGATTTCAGGCAGCAGGAGGTTCTAAGGGAGGCTCTGGCGGTGGCGCAGCAGGCCAATAAGGCGAAAACAACTTTCCTCAACAGCATGTCTCATGATATCCGAACACCGATGAATGCCATTATCGGTTTTACCTCATTGGCACAGAAACATATTGGTGAGCAGGAAAAGGTGGAGGATTATCTGACGAAGATTGGAACTTCCAGCACCCACCTTTTAAGTCTGATCAACGATATTCTGGATATGAGTCGTATTGAAAGCGGAACCGTTAAAATGGATGAAAAGCTGGTTAATATTCCGAAAATATTAAATGATATTCGGACTATGATACGGGAAAGTGTCAATTCTAAGAGGCTGAATTTTTTTATTGATACACAGGATATTATTCACAAGAATGTGTTGACAGATAAACTTCGTTTGAATCAGATACTTTTAAATATTGTCAGTAATGCCGTTAAATTTACCCAGCCCGGAGGCAATATTTTGATCCGCCTGGCTGAAAAGCCTTGCGGTACAGAAAATTATGCAACTTATGAGTTTTCGGTAAAGGATGATGGAATTGGTATGTCCCAGGAATTTTTGGGTCATATTTTCGAAACCTTTACCAGGGAATATAGTGCAACGGTCAGTGGCATTCAGGGAACCGGTCTTGGCATGGCTATCACGAAGAATATCGTGGATATGATGGGCGGTGATATAAGGGTGGAAAGTGAAGAAGGAAAAGGGTCTTTATTCACAGTTACCCTTAATCTTCAGTTTGCCGGTGAAGCAGAAAGAAATGAAACAACGTCGGAAAGTCAGGACATGTTGACACAGCCGATAATAAATGAAATTACAGCAAAAGAAGGGAAGAAAAAAATCTACGATTACAGTGGAAAACACATTTTGCTGGTGGAAGATAATGAACTGAACAGGGAAATTGCCACGGCCATCCTGGGAGAAACCGGCATGACCATTGACAGCGTTAATGATGGTGACGTGGCAGTTTCGACGATTAATGGTGCACCGGCCGATAAATATGATCTTATTTTGATGGATATTCAAATGCCGAAGATGGATGGTTATACAGCAACCAGGAAAATTAGAACCCTGCCGGATAATAAGAAAGCTAATATTCCTATTGTGGCTATGACGGCTAATGCGTTTGAAGAAGATAAACAAAAGGCTTATGCCTCCGGCATGAACGGGCACATCATTAAACCAATCAGTATCGAGGAAATTGCCAGGGAACTGGATAGAATCTTTGCTAAGAAAGATAAGAAGTAAAATTATTTCAACTGGCGAAGCTGCCTGAAAATGAATTTCAAGCAGCTTCTTTAAACCAGCTAAGGAGAGCTTCAACAGTCTGGCTTTGCTGTTCATCGGATGACAGAGTGGGAGTACCATCTCCTTTTTGAGCTCCGTATGAACCAAAGCCGGCATGACAGCCGCCCTGTAAAATGAATTCCGTAAAGTCCGAAGGAAGATTCTTTCGGGCTTCGTTATATTTTTCGAGATTAAGGACGCCATCCTCACTTCCATAAGCGGAGAAAACACGGATATCTGACTGACTGAAGTCGGCTGTGGAATAAGAAGCCAGGAGCACCAGTCCGTCTATCTCTTTCTGGTGGCTTGAGGCAAAAGAGGCAGCCATGACACCACCCAGAGAGTGTCCGCCAATATACCAGGAGGTTATTTCCGGGTAGTCTTTGATAATTTCCTCAGCTGCATTGCTATTAAGAATCGCCAGGTTGCAGGGCATCTCAACTAAGACACAGAAAATATCATTCTCGGCCAGTTTGTGGAGGAGAGGAGCATATGCTGTGGCTTCGACTTTACCGCCTGGATAAAAGATAAAGCCTGTGGAAGAGGTGGCTGTTGACATAACGTAGTGATTGCCGCTATGCGTTACGGTGACTTTTTCATCAGAAGTGAGGGATTCCTGAACACTATTATCGGCATGATAGTAGTTGGAGACGTAGATTCCAAAGCCGATGCCGATAGCTATAAATATAATGATGGAGACGAGAAAGATACGTTTTATAATGCTTTTTTTACGATGAGCAGCCATACAGGTGTCCTTTACAGTGTGATTGTTTAAATTGAAACAATTGACAGTGTATCATGACGCCGGAGCAGATGCAAAAGTATACTTTTATTGCAAAGAAGATTCGTCTATTTTAATACACA
>CAVDGK010000127.1:0-5698 GCA_963607995.1 Oscillospiraceae bacterium
CATGATGACTTCTCATGATTTTCATATATTCTGCAGATTTTTCATCTCCTGCTCCCAGAAGTCCCAGGACCATAAGGCCACCTGTAATGGCACCGCAGACACTGCCGCATTTCATACCTGCACCAAACTGGGCTCCCATTTTATAAGCTGTTTCTTCATCCACACCCATAGCATCTGCAAAGGCAACTAATACTCCCTGTGCACAATTGTAATGAGGTGTTACGATAGCTCTGACTTCTTTTGATCTTTCAAGTGCTTTACCCATACTTTTCCTCCTTTTATTCTGAGCATGCTCAATTTTTAGGAAATAACCACTGTAATGATATAGCCGTCTGTATTATTTCCTGAGATTGTATAATCGCCTTCCGGCTTTTCAATTTCCTTATCTGAAGTATACCAAATATTCCAGCTTTGGTCATCAACCTGCACATTAAGCGGATTTTCTGTTGAAGTATTATCTTCCAGATATTCCAGATATTCCTCAAGGCAGAGATTATTTTTGTACATATAATAGGCATGGGGAACGCCGACATAACGGAAATGCCAGGCTTCATTGCCGATACCGGTAATGTCCACTTTATCTTCCGCATAACGACGCACAAAGCCATATTGCCATGAGTTTTCTTTCATCCACTGGGCATTCTCACTTTCCGAAAAGGAATCTTCGCTGCCATCCTCATAGAAAATACCCATATCCAGCGAAAGGCCTGTATGATGCTCACTATATCCCGGCACGGCCACATGACTCTTGGTGTAATCATCACCATAGGTTTCTTCGATTTCATCCCAGACATTCTGCTGGTATTCCTTAGACCGGTAGGCTGAGCTGACGCCGGTGTAAGATGTTCCCATCGCCTCATCACAAGCTGAAATCATGGCATCCAAAGATGACATAATGCGATTAGCCAGCATAATATCCGTATGACTTACCTGATAATAAAAGCTCTGGGTATCACGTATATTGACAAGGGCAATGGTGGATTCATTGGCATCAAAATCATAAGCATGCTCAGAATTAACCAGGATAAGATCCCCCGTGTGAACTTCCTCATCTGTAAGGGTGAGCATTTCTTTAACATCTGAATTTTCACTTTCCTCGGTTCCGGATAAAGTATCTGATATCTCTGTTGTTTCTGTGGAAGAAAGGCTCTCCATAGAGCTTTCTTCGGATGCATTACTTTTGCTGTCGCTTTTTTTCACTGTCCTAATCAAAAGAATAATGAGAATAATAGCGATGATCAAAAGTATCAGCGTCAGAATCAGCTTTCGTTGTCTTCTTTTCTTTTTTCTTGATTTCATTTTTCTACCCTTTTGAAATTTTGTGATATCTCTATTTTAACGCATCCGTCAAGTAAAGACTAATCTTGCCCTTGATATAATTCATCGGAAGTCACGTCGTAACTGTCAATAAAAGAGCTATGAAATAGCTCGCATTTCGATTATAAAGTTCGCAAAGCAGATCCCACAATATGCTAAAAGGGAGATCCGAATTGACGGATCTCCCTCTGAAACATTCTATTATTGGGAGCAAACACCTTTAAAAAGCTCGTTTGCATCGCCATCTTGAATCTCATACTTCTGACAGACTATCATTTTGATACATCATCAAAATCAGATATATCATTTACTTCCTCTTCTTCAGATATATCATCTTCCACCATTTCATCTGTAAGGACTCTTTTAGCTGCGATTTCAGCCATGAATTCAGCAGCATCATCCGGCACATCATCCATGGTATCATCCCCTACATCCACGACCTTGGGTTTCTTTTTGTAGAAGATGTCATACATAACCGGAACGATGAACATAGTCATAAGTGTTGCATAGAGAAGACCTCCGGCAACAACGATAGCCATGCCGCGGCTCATACCTGCACTGGTACTCTGATCGAAGATAAGCACTGCCATGGAAAGAATCGTCGTCAGAGCTGTCATGAAAATAGGTCTCATACGAGTCTTGCCGGCTGCCTTCAGGGCATCTCTCTTACCCATACCGCCAATACGCAGCTGATTTGCATAATCAACGAAGACGATACCATTATTAACAACCGTACCCATCAGGATCAGGAAGCCCATAAGGGACATCATGGACAACTTTTCTCCAGCGATCAGAAGGCCGATGAAACCGCCTGTAAAGGCCAGCGGAATGGTAAAGAGGATAATGAAAGGACTTAAGAGACTCTGGAACTGGGCTACCATTACAAGGTAAATGAAGAGAAGTCCCAAAGCACCCATAAGGATCATCTGCATCACCATGGAAATAACATTATCATATTCACCGGAGAACTCATAGGTAATGCCATCCGGCAGCTCATAGCTTTCCAGTTTTTCCTTCACAGTACTGGTAAGAAGAGTTGTATTATAACCATCTGCCGTGTCAGCCGAAACAGTTATATAACGGACATTGTTCTGACGGTTGATGGTTTCGTAACCTTCCTCTTCTTCAAGAGTGGCAAATTCGCTCAGCTTATGGGTTTCAGTCTCCTGCTCGCCATCACTGTTTGTCACAGTGGTTTCAAATTCCTCATCAAGGAGACTTTCCTTCAGCGGCACATCATTTTCGTTAACAATGACAACCTCATAATCCTTGTCATCCATGGTCAGGGTTGCCGCTGTTTTCTCCGTAGTCATTTCATTATAAATCTGCTGATAGATCTGAGCCACAGTAAGGCCAAGCCGCATAGCCGCTGACTTATCAATTTTCAGATGAAGGGTTTCACCGGCATCTTCCTGATTGTTGGTAACATTTTCGAAACCTTCTACCCCGCTGATAATCTCAACGAAATCCTCAGAAACCTTCTTTACCTGATTCAGATCATCACCGTAAATATAGAGGCTCAAACCATCACCCAGCATGCTGCTCATGGAACTCATGGCTGAAGCAGAAACCTCAATGGTTGCTCCTTCAATGGATGCCGTCTTCTCTTCGATCTCATCCACCAAAGCATAAATCTGCTTCTCCTTTGTAATGGTTTCATCCGGCACCAGATAGAATGCATAGGTTGAATAATCCGTTGTACTCATACCGGACACCAGGGAAGTTGCATTATTCATACCACCGACAATGGAAAGATGGTCGATGCTCATGGCTGCATCCATAACCTGATCGGCAATAGCGTAGCCATCATCTTTGGAAATAGAGGAATCCTCACAGGTTACCGTGACGGAAATGGAATCGCTGGCCATATCCGGAATCAGAACCACGCCGGATTTCAAAATAGCAAAAAGTGAAACCGCCAGCAGGACAACTGCCAGGGCCAACGGTACGACCTTAACCTTAAGACAGTAATCCAAAACTTTTTCATAACCATCCTGGATTTTTTCGAAAAGACCTTTCTTTGTTTTCTTCCTCGTCTTACGAAGAAGAAGTGAGGAAAGGGTGGGCACAACAGTCAATGCCACCAGGAGGGAAGCACATAAAGCAAAGGTCAGCGTCAGGGCAAAGGGCAGCATAAGCTGTCTTACAAGGCCTGTGGTGAAGACAAGAGGCAGGAAGACGCAGATGGTTGTCAGCGTAGAAGCTACAATGGAGCCGACGATCTGACGGGTTCCCTGATAAGCCGCCCGAGGTGCCGAAAGTCCTCTGTTACGAAGACGGAAGACATTTTCCATAACGACGATGGAGTTATCAACCAGCATACCGATGGACAGGGATAAACCGGCCAGGGTCATAACATTCAAAGTCAGACCGCTGAAATACATAATAAGGATGGCTACCAGAACTGAGAACGGAATGGAGAAAGCAACCACCAGTGTAGGCAGAACCGCTCTTAAGAATACTGCCAGAACGATAATGGCCAGAAGTGCACCAATAAGAATACTGCTGAGAATATTTTTGATGAAGATTTCAATATAATCCCCCTGATCCATCAAGGGAGAAATATTAAGACCTTCATACTGGGTTTTCATTTCATCAGCTGCTGTATCACAGGTCTTGGAAACATCGCTGGTGCTGGCCGTACTATTTTTGTAAATAGCCAGAACAACGGCATTATCGCCATTGACTTTAGTGTAGCTTTCACCGGCATTATCAATAACCGTAATGGTGGCTACATCAGAAAGAGTGATATCACCAATGCCATCAATATTGGTAAGGACCAGATTTTCAAGTTCCTCCATGGAGGAGATATTATCACCGATCTTCAGCATCCACTGATTATCGTCTTCATCGTCGATATAACCGGCCGGCATGGAGAAGTTCTGGGCCGTAATGAGACTGGACAGGGTGCTGATATCAACGAGAGAATCTATGTTGGCATTTTTAAGCGTCTGCTCTTTCGCATTTTCATAGGACTCAAGTGCTGAATCCAGCTGTGTCTGACCACTTTCGATAGCTGACTGACTGCTGGCAATCTGAGCCGATGCGGATCCAAAACCGGCTGCTGCCAGTATTTTGGAAGCTTCCACTGTGGTATAACTGGAAGTTGCCTTGGAAACAGCTTCATTAACTTTATCCAAAACCGCCTGGGCAGCTGCTATTTCAACCTGAAGGTTTGCCAACTCCGTTTCGATCTGAGGAATACGGGTATTTACCACATTGCTGATCTGAGTCAGGTTATCAGCAGTCAGCTGGGAAGCCACTTCCGTCTGCCCCTGGGATTCAAGGAGAGACACTGCTGCAGAGAGCTTATCCGGATTGGCAATGGCATCCTCAACACTTGAAGGATACTGGCTCGACATGGTGGATACCTGTTCTTTAGCCGCTGTCTCCGCTGCCGTTGCCACCGTTGATTTAACGCTGGAGGCTGTCTCTTCTCCAAGGGAAGAAAGGACGCTTTCCACATTATCCGAGGTAATGGTCACACCCATACCGGCCTGATCGGCAAGGGTCTGAACCGTCTGGATCAGAATGGTATCATAAACGCTTTGATAAATCTGATTATAAGCGTCATCTCCGGAAGCGGCCTGTTGAAGAGAAGCAAACAGAGAATTCAGCTGCTCATATTTTCCGGAAATATCCGCATCTTCATAAGCCTGCTTTTCCGTTTCCAGTGCTTTCTGGCTGGCCTGCTGGCTGGAAAGCTGAGCCTCATAAGCGGCCTGGGTAGCCACAGCCTGGTTAAGTCCAAGGGTGGCATCTGCCAGCTGATTAGCCGTGCTGCTCTCCTGACTTTCCAAAGAACCGGAACCGCTTTCAAGCTGTGACTTAGCCGAATCAAGTTCTGCCTGGGCATCATCGATTTCCTGTTTGGCATCTGCCAGCTGTCCATTAACCTTGGCAAGAATTTTGTCATTAATGGCATCTATCTTATCCTGATCAAGACGAACTTCCACGGATTCATTGACAAGACCCAATTCTGTAACAGAAGCTACACCTTCCTGTCTTTCGTAATAAGGAACCACGGTGTCATCTACAAATTCTGATAGTTCATAGATATCCTTGCCGTCATAGCTAACCGCCACATACTGGGTAGCCATCATATCCATGGAGATTTCCATGATATTGGGAGTTCCGCATTCATCCGGAAGGCTGGTACTGTCAATAGCGGAGCGAACTTTGACCATCGCTGAGTCCATGTCGGTTCCATCTGAAAATTCAAGTGTCACCATGGAATAATTTTCAGCACTGGTGCTGGTAACATTTTCCACGTTGCTTACCGCTGCCAGATTGCCTTCTAAAGGTTCCGTGACATTGGATTCCACCTTTTCAGGTGAAGCACCGGGATAGGTTGTAATGACGATCATGTATGGAAGATCCA
>CAVDGK010000128.1:0-5669 GCA_963607995.1 Oscillospiraceae bacterium
ATGAGAGTTGGTATTATATAGATTCGTGTTATATCTAGTCTAAAAAAGCTATATAAAGTGAGAGAGGAACACTATGAAAGTTTTATTTAAAGACGGAACAGTAGGTGAATGTCCGAAGGAAGAGGAACAGCATATCCTTCGTCATTCAGCTGCCCACATCATGGCTCAGGCTATTCAGAGACTCTATCCGGGTGCTGATTTTGCCTATGGTCCGGCTACGGAAAAAGGTTTCTACTATGACGTTGATCTGGGTGACCGCAAAATCACAGACGAAGATCTGACAGCCATTGAAGACGAAATGAAAAAGATCGTCAAGGAAAATCTGAAGTTTAATGCCTTCATCCTGCCTCGTGAGGAGGCTGTTAAGCTGATGCATGAAAGAGGTGCCAAATATAAAGAGGAACATATCGGAGATCTGCCGGAAGATGCAGTTATTTCCTTCTATCAGCAGGGGGATTACATTGATATGTGTATCGGACCTCACATTCTTTATACAAAGGCATTGAAAGCATTCAAGCTGACTCAGACTTCTGGCGCATACTGGAAAAATGATGCTAAAAATAAGATGCTTACCCGAATTAATGGTGTTGCCTTTGCATCCAAAGAAGAGCTGGCTGAATATGAAAAACAGCAGGAAGAAGCACGTTCCCGTGATCATAGAAGAATCGGCAAGGAAATGGGTCTTTTCATGACTGACGATCTGGTGGGCCGTGGTCTTCCTATGTTTCTTCCGAAGGGCTATGTGGTATGGCAGGAACTTGAAAATTATATCAAAGAAAAAGAGCGTAAGCTTGGTTACCAGCATGTCATGACACCTTGTGTTGGTACGGTTCAGCTTTATGAAACATCAGGTCATTGGGCTCATTACAAAGATAATATGTTCCCGGCTATGGAAGTTGAAGGTGAAAGCTTTGTACTTCGTCCTATGAACTGCCCGCACCACATGATGATCTATGCCAATAAACCCCACAGCTATCGTGAACTTCCTATCCGTATCGGTGAAATCGCCCATGATTTCCGTTTCGAAGCTTCCGGTACCTTAAAGGGTATTGAAAGAGGCCGTCACTTCTGCCAGAATGATGCTCACCTTTTCGTAACGCCGGAGCAGATTGAAAGCGAAGTCGGCAAGGTTGTTGATCTTATCTTTGATGTCTATAAAGATTTTGGTATTACGGATTATCGTTGCGTTCTGTCTCTGCGTGATCCGGCTGATACAGAAAAATATCATCCGGATGATGATATGTGGAATAAGGCTGAGGATGCTCTCCGCCGGGTTCTGGATGATCTGAAGATTGATTATACAGAGGAAATCGGTGAGGCTGCTTTCTACGGACCGAAGCTTGATGTTAATGTAAAACCGGCTGTAGGTGCTGAATATACACTGTCTACTTGCCAGCTTGACTTCTGTCTGCCGGCCAAATTCGATTTAAGATACAAGGATAAAGATTCTCTGGAGAAGACACCTGTTGTTCTTCACCGTGCTATTCTGGGTTCTCTGGATCGTTTTATGGCTTACATTATTGAAGAGACAAAAGGTAAATTCCCGGTATGGCTGGCACCCCTTCAGGTTAAGGTCATTCCTATCTCTGACAAAAATAATGATTATGCCACAAAGGTTTACGAGATGCTGGATAAAGCCGGTATCCGTGCTGAGCTGGATGACCGTAGCGAGACCATGAAGTATAAGATTCGCGAAGGTCAGCAAAATGATCGTGTACCTTACATGCTGATCGTTGGTGCCAAGGAAGAAGAGGACGGTACCGTATCTGTCAGAAAACGTGATGAGGTTAAGAATGAAACCATGCCGGCAGAGGAATTTGTGGCAAAGGTTCTTGAAGAAATCAAAACTAAGGCACGCTAAAGGTTTAACTTCGTCGGGGGTTGAAATCCGGCTGAAGTAAAGACTCATAAGTAAGTTCTGAATTAAAAGAAATTAAGACCGGTGTACGAAATAGCACAACAACTGCTTTTTCGAGGCCGGTCTTTTTAATCGTATAGCAAACCGCGTTACTATACAAAAAATGCTCCGACAAGATGAACATTCGTGCGAAGAAGAAATATGCTATAGGCAATCGCACAGACTGCGAGAGATTCGTCAGCGCAAATCTATGAAAAAATAATTTAGTCAATTTCGATAAAACAAAGACTATTTCCATAAGTTTTGTTATAATATTTTTACATGCAGTCTGGCTTATGCAGACAGAAAAAACCTTGAAGAGGTGTTATATGTATAAGATTGTACAGGATCGGCCGGAACTTCGTCCTTACGAACGAGATATCAATTTGAGGATGGACCGGTTTTACGGAAAAAAATACGAACTGACCGGTGGCGGAAGTCTTTTAGATTTTGCCAATGCCTATCTATATTATGGTTTCCATCATGACCAGAAAGAATGGATTTATCGTGAATGGGCTCCGGCAGCAGATGCTCTTTATTTAACCGGAGATTTTAATAACTGGGATGAAACTTCCTATCCCATGACAAAAATTGGTAATGGAAACTGGGAGTTGCACTTGCCTTTGAATTTTCTTAAAGAAGGCAGCCATGTTATGACCATCGTTGAAAATGATGGTAAGTTGACAAAACATATTCCTCTTTATGCGCTAAGGGCTGTTCAGGATGAAAAATCAAAAGAATGGTTCTGTGAGATCTGGGATAATTCAAGAGTTTATCCCTGGACGGACCAGTCTTTTAAAAGAGCAGATGAGTGTCTGATTTATGAAGCTCATGTTGGCATGTCAGGAGAGGAGTGCCGTGTAGCCACTTATACAGAATTTGCTGATAATGTTTTGCCTCATGTCAAGGACCTGGGATACAACACGATCCAGCTTATGGGCATTATGGAGCACCCTTACTATGGTTCATTTGGTTATCAGGTATCCAATTTCTATGCTGTTTCCAGTCGCCAGGGAACACCGGATGAGCTGAAGTATCTCATTAACAAGGCTCACTCCATGGGAATCTGCGTGCTTCTGGATGTGGTTCATTCTCATGCTGTAAAAAATACAATGGAAGGCATTAACTGTTTTGACGGAACGACTTACCAGTTCTTCCATGATGGGGATAAGGGAAATCATCCTGATTGGGATACCAAGCTTTTTAATTACGATAAGCCGGAAGTTTTAAACTTCCTTTTGTCTAATCTGAAATTCTGGATGACGGAATATCATTTTGATGGTTTCCGTTTTGATGGGGTTACATCCATGCTTTATCTAAATCATGGCATGGGAATGGATTTTGCTCTGGATAAGTATTTCACTATGAATACAGATGTGGAAGCTATTACTTATCTTCAGCTGGCCAATGCTCTGATCCGGGAAGTAAATCCTCACGCAGTTACCATTGCAGAGGATATGTCCGGTATGCCGGGAATGTGTGAACCTATAGCAGATGGCGGTATCGGATTTGACTATCGTCTGGCCATGGGACTGCCGGATATGTGGGTTCGCCTGATCCGTGACTGCCGTGATGATGACTGGAATCTGGAATATATCTGGAGAGAGTTATGCGGTCGGCGGGAGAAGGCTATCGCTTACGTGGAAAGCCATGATCAGGCTTTGGTGGGAGATAAGACGATTATTTTCCGCCTGGCAGATGCGGCCATGTATACCGATATGGACAAGATTTGTCATACTGCTGTCATTGACCGGGCCATTGCCCTTCATAAGATGATTCGTCTTATTACGGCTTCAGCCGGCGGTGATGGGTATCTTACCTTTATGGGAAATGAATTTGGCCATCCGGAATGGATCGATTTCCCACGGGAGGGTAACGGCTGGAGTTATCATTATGCAAGACGGCAGTGGAGCCTTTTGGAAAATGGATATCTCAAATATCAGCAGCTTAACGAGTTTGATAAAGACATGATCAGCATTGTAGGAGAGCCGGGATTTATGGAACAGCGTTTTGCGGATCTTTGCTACATTCATGTAAGTGATCATGTTATTGCTTATGAAAGAGATGGCTATTTCTTTGCATTTAATTTCCATCCTACAAAATCCCACAAGGATTACCGCATCACCACACGTGGAGAAGCGGATTATGAGGTAGTTATGACCACGGATGATCCTGTCTATGGAGGCTATGGACAGATTGAGCATAAAACATACAGTGCCAAAAAGGATGCGAAGGGTATTGCCATGAAACTTTATCTGCCATCCCGCACCGGTTTGGTTATGAAAAAGAAATGTAAAAAATAAAGAAAAAGCAGCGAAAAAGTCCTGTTTTTCAAGGAAAAACATGTAAAATGCCAATGAATAGATGAAGGCAGGAAAGACTTTGAAAATAGGATGGATGCTTGAAAAGCCTGTTGCGGAAAATGCCTTGAAAAGGCGAAAAATTGAGTTATAGAACAAAAAATAATAATTAAATGTCGTAAGGAGACGGTCATGTTTTAAGGCGTGACCGTCTCCTTTTAGCTTTTACGACTCCATTACAATTTTTTACTCTGCCATGGTTTCTCCACATTTAAGGCTCTGTTACACTTAAAGCCACAAGGAAGGTGGAATTATGAACAAGAAAGTCGCAGCGGTTGCGACAGTGATATTGGGAATTGCTTTTTTAGTAGCAGTTTCCATGTTTGACTGGAACAGTATCAATTTTTACAAAAAAAATACCACAGATTCTCTTAATTATGTCAGAGCCCGGGTGGTCAGCATTACCAGCGAAAGTGTAACGCAGGATTCGGCAGACCCGGAGCTTTATCTTGGTGAACAGGAAATTAGCGTTGAGATTCTAGAAGGGGATCAGGCTGGCGAGACCGTGACCTTTACGAATTATCTTACGGCTATTCATAGTATTTTCGTAGAAAAAAATACACAGGTTATCGTTTGCGCCGATACACCGGAAAATGCCAGCCCTTATTACACCATTTTCAATTATGACAGATCCACACCCCTGATGTGCATTATTGTTTTCTTTGCCTTTGTCATGATCCTCATCGGAGGAAGAAAAGGCATCGGTGCTCTTTTAGGTGTAGGCTTCTCGGTTCTGACAGTTATTCTTTTTATGGCCCAGGCTATTTTCCACGGCTTCAATCCTATCGCTATCACTCTTTTAACTGTTTTGATTTCAACAGGTGTCAGCCTTCTTCTTTTAAACGGATTCAGCCGCCGGACAGCTTCCGGTGTGATTTCCACTTTGGCCGGGGTAGGTGTGACAGCCATCGTATTCCTGATCGCAGCTTCAACACTGCATCTTACCGGTTACAACACGGAGACAGCAGAAGACCTTTTGATGATCCAGGATGCAACGGGTCTTTCAGTCCGTTATCTTCTCATTGCGGCTGTCTTGATTTCCGCTATGGGAGCTGTGATGGATGTGGCAGTTTCCTTGGCGGCAGCTCTTGAAGAACTGGTTTCTGTTAATCCCACTATGACACGTCGTGATCTTTTTAAATCCGGTATGAATATCGGTAAAGATATGATCGGCACTATGAGTAATACGCTGATCCTGGCATTTGCCGGTACAGCTTTAAATACCATTATCTGCCTTCTTGGTTATGGCTATTCCATGACGCAGCTCTTTTCTTCAGACTATCTTACCGTTGAGATTACAGAAGGTCTTTGTGCCACGATCGGTGTTATTCTGACAGTTCCGGTTTCAGCCATGATTTCCTCCCTCTTCTTTATTAAGAAAGAGGAAAAGACGGTTGTAAAGACAGCTAAGA
>CAVDGK010000129.1:0-5599 GCA_963607995.1 Oscillospiraceae bacterium
AGAGCAAGGGCCTATGCACCCCTAGTAAGGCAGACCCTCGAGGAGGCCGGCACTTAAAAGCGGTAGTTCCATTCTCACCTCGTTCGAAGGAATCGCTGCTTCACTAAACTCAGTCATCGTGCACGCACTCGACTTCGTTAAGTGTGAGTATGTGTGCTCAACGAGGGTCGCGGGAGCGTGTCTGCCGTGCAGGAGTGCGAAGGCTCTGCTTGTACGTATCAAAAAGGCATACATTTACAAATAATAAGAAAATTTTGAGGAAAGATTATGCGGGTTTCAGATTATATTGCAAATAAGCTGGCAGAGGAAGAGATAGACCGGGTATTTACGGTAACAGGCGGCGGCGCCATGTTTCTTAATGATTCACTGGGACACCATCCGTCATTAAAATGCCTCTACCACCACCATGAACAGGCCTGCTCCATGGCAGCTGAAGCCTATGCACGTCTTCATAATAAACCCGCCTGCGTTTG
This sequence comes from Oscillospiraceae bacterium, assembly GCA_963607995.1. GTDB lineage: Bacteria > Bacillota > Clostridia > Lachnospirales > Lachnospiraceae > Chordicoccus. The sequence continues at coordinate 474 of CAVDGK010000129.1, forward strand.
CGTAACCTCAGGCCCCGGTGCCGTTAATGCCCTGACTGGCGTCCTCTGTGCCTGGATGGAATCCATCCCCATGATCGTTCTGTCAGGCCAGGTAAGAACAGCCGTTACTGTTCGAAGCACCGGCCTTGATATCCGCACCATGGGTATCCAGGAATACGATGTTACAAAAGCGGCTAAGGAAATGACCAAGTATGCCGTTATGGTAGAGAAAAAAGAAGATATCCGCCGGGAACTGGAAAAAGCTCTTTTCCTGGCAGAATGCGGAAGACCAGGCCCCGTGTGGCTGGATCTCCCACTTGACATCCAGTCGGCTGACATAAATCCTGACGAACTGGAAGAATTTGATGCCGGACGGGATCTGGATGGCATCTCTGATGCCAATGCCGGATGGTATTCCGAAATCTCCTTCGATATGGTAGATCTCATTATAGAAAAAATAAAAAATGCCAAGAGACCAGTCCTCTTTGGCGGTTCAGGAGTTCGCTTAGCAGGTGCTGCTGCGGCATTCAGGACCTTGGTTAAATTCCTGGGAATTCCCGTTACAGTGGGGGCATCGTCCGTTGACCTTGTGCCCTATAGCGATGAACTCTATACCGGTGTCAGTGGTGTAGCAGCCGGAAGAGCCGGAAACTTTGCCCTTCAGAATGCGGATGTTTATTTCTCCATCGGCAGCCGTCAGAGCCTTTCCCAAACCGGTTTTGATTATAAAGACTGGGCACGTAATGCCTACACCATTTTAAATGAAATCGACGAAGAAGAGCTGAAAAAGCCAAACCTTCACGTTTCCCTTCCGGTGATCGGTGATGCCGGGGATCTTATTATCAAAATGATCCTGCGGCTTCGGGAATTGGGATATAGTGAAAATGCTCCTCTTTTTTCCGGTCCGGATGCAAAAGAATGGGCGGATATCTGCCACAACTGGAAAATGAAATATCCGGTGGTTACAAAAGAAGAGAAAGGCCCTATGCCGGATGGCAGAAGCAATATTTATGCCTTTTACGATGCTTTGTCTTATAAACTTCCGGAAGGAGAAGTGGTCATCGGCAGCTGTGGAACCTCCCGTGTGGCGGGAACACAGGCCTTTAGGGTGAAGAAAAACCAGCGGTTTATCACCAATTCCCAGACCGCTTCCATGGGTTATGATCTCCCGGCTGCTATAGGCTGTGCCGTGGAACATTATGAAGAAGATGACCTTATGATCGGGGAAGAAAAAGTGGTAACGGAGGATAAACAGAACGTTACACTTGTTACCGGAGAAGGGTCTATTATGATGAACCTTCAGGAACTGCAGACTATTGCTACCAATAAGCTTCCGGTTCGCATTTTCATTATGGATAATGAGGGCTATCATTCCATTCGTCAGACCCAGAAAAATTTCTTCGGAGGAAAGCCAGTTGGTATCGGCCCGGAAAGCGGTGATCTTGGATTCCCGGATTTTTCAAAGATTGCAGAGACCTTTGGCTTTAACTATGCAGAGTGTCTTTCAAATGATACAATCAAAGAAGATGTGGAAGCAGCCCTGAAAGTTGAAAGACCTATGATCTGTCGCGTGGCAGTTTCAAAGACCCAGGCAACACAGCCTAAGGCTTCCTCCAGACGGCTGTCTGACGGCACTATGGTATCGGCTCCGCTGGAAGATATGGCACCTTTCCTTTCAAGGGAAGAGCTGGCATCCAATATGTATATTCCTTTGACAGAGGAAGAGAAGGAAAGATGAGTGAAATGGTAAAGACTCAGGAAGAGTCACAAAAAAAGAAAAAACTGATCTCTGTGGTTATTCCTACTTATAATGAGCAGGAAAATGTGCAGGCTATGACAGATACTGTTGTAAAAATTATGACAGAGCAGCTGCCTCAGTATGACTATGAGATCCTTTATATTGATAATCATTCCAAGGATGATACCCGCGGGATCCTTCGGCAGATCTGTGCAGAAAATCCACATGTAAAGGCTATTTTCAATGCACGGAACTTCGGTCAGATGCGTTCACCGGTCTATGGCCTGAAACAGGCTTATGGTGATTGTGTCATCCGTTTAAATGCCGATTTTCAGGATCCGCCGGAACTGATTCCGGAGTTTGTCAAAAAATGGGAATCCGGTTATAAGATCGTTCTCGGTATCAAAAATAAGACCGAGGAAGGTAAATTTATGGCCTGGGTCCGCCGGTGCTATTATAAACTTCTTCGCAAAATTACTGAAATCGGTCATATTGAAAACTTTACCGGCTTTAGTCTTCTGGACAAGGCCTTTGTGGACGTTGTCCGTCAGATTCATGATCCCATGCCGTACCTAAGAGGTATGATCGCGGAATTTGGTTTTGATTATGATATAGTTTATTACAATCGTCCCAACCGTCGTGCCGGAAAGAGCAAAAATAATTTTTACAGCCTCTATGATGTGGCTATGGTGGGTATCACCTCTTATTCCAAGGTTGTGCTGAGAATGGCCACTTTTGTGGGGTTTGGCATTGCCGGTATATCTGCCATCTTTGGTATTGTTTACCTGATTCTGAAACTGATCTTCTGGGATATGTTTAAGGCAGGTATGGCACCTATGCTTATTGGTATGTTTTTCCTGGGGGCCGTTCAGATCATTTTCATCGGGCTTTTAGGTGAATACATTCTTTCCATTAATACACGAGTCCTTGACAGGCCTCTGGTTGTGGAGGAAGAAAGACTCAATTTTACAGAGGAAGAGAAATAAAAGATGCGTTTTGATTTAGAAATGTTTAAGGATGCAATCGACAAGGCTGAAGTTGTCTCTTTTGACTGTTTCGATACACTTCTTGTGCGACTGGTTAGCTCACCGGAGGCTGTATTCCGTCTTCTGGAATCCAGATACGGACTGGAAAATTTTGCCCGGATCCGGGTGGAAGTGCAGCGGGATGCCAGCGTTATGGCGGAGACCAAAGAACGGAAACCTCATGCTGACCTGGATGATATCTATGCTCTGATGCGGGAACGTTACCCGGACATGGCAAACTGGGACGAAATCAAAATGGCTGAAATTGAGGCTGAAAAAGATGTTTTAAAGGCCAATTCAGAAATGAAAGCCGTCTACGATTATGCTCTTTCTCAGAATAAGAGAGTTATCGTAACCAGTGATATGTATTTAAGGGCAAAGAACGTTAAAGAATTTTTGGAAGAAAATGGCTATGACGGAATCAGTGCCTTTTATGTTTCAGCGGATGAGAAAGCCACCAAATACAAAGGTGATCTGTATTACCGTGTCATGGAAAAAGAGCATGTGGCAGCGGAAAAAATCTGCCATATTGGCGATAATGAGAAGGATGATATTCTTATGGCAAAGGCAGCCGGATGGAATGCCCTCCATTATGAGCCTTACAAAATGCCTTATGAAGAAGATCTTAATGGGGAAAGCGACTGGGATAAAGCCACAGCACGCTACCTTACGATCAATCAGGAAAATTTCTGGTACAGGACAGGTGTCAGCGTAGGCGGACCTCTTTATGCCGGAATTTATCAGTGGTTTGAAAATGTTCTGGCAGAAGAACCTTATGATCGTATTGTCTTTTTAGCCAGAGATGGCTTTAATCTGTATCAGCTGATGAAAAACCGCCATGGTGAGATGCGTCATGGAAAACCCATTCATTATTTTTATATGTCCCGTCGTGCCATGATGCTGGCTGGAGTAACGGAGCTGAATGAAACAGAGCTGGCGTTCCTGCCTCCTTTTACAGTAGGTCAGACAGTCAGGGAAATCCTGGAATATCTTTGCATGGATTACGAAAACTGGACAGGTCTTGAAGAGGTTGGGTACAGTTCTTTTGATGATATTGTGGTTAAAGGGGAAGAAGATAAGCTTCGCCGTCTTTATGTGCTCAATAAGGAAAGCTTCCTGGAAAGATGTGCCAAAGAGCGCCGCTGTGCAGAAGCTTATGTAAAGAGCCTCGGTCTTGATCAGGGCAAAACCGTTCTTTTTGATTGCGGATGGAACGGCAGTTCACAGTATTTCCTGGAACGTTTTATGAAGACCATTCATGATGAAGGTGAAAGAAGGTTTGCCTATATCGGCATCATGGATACGACTAAAGCCCGCAGACAGCTTAAGGATTACAAGTACGAGACCTATCTTTTTGACTGTGACAGAAATCGCGCAGTACAGGATAAGGTAAAGCTGGGCGTCGTTATCATGGAAATGTTCTTCGGGTCACCGGAGGAGTCTGTCTGGTATTACGACGAGAAGGGGCCTGTTTTTGAAAAAATGGGAACGGATGATTCCTTTAAAAATCAGATTTTTGAAGGAATTTCGTCTTATGTAAACTATATCTATGACCTTTTAAAGAAATATAAAGTTTCCATTACAGAGGAAAATGCCATTTCCGGCCTGACCAGACTGGTGCAGTATCCTACAGAAGAAGAGGCTGTTAATATTGGAAATATCGCCAATGCTGATGGTTTTGCCCGTCACAAAGGAGAAAAAATCTATATAGCCAAAATGACTCTGGAGGAATATACCTCTTCTAGGACAGTTGAAATATACTGGCCCCAGGGCCTTATTAAAAGACCGGATACAGAAGAGAAGCTTAAGAGAGTTCTCTCGGAACGCTTTAGTATAAGACGGCTCGATCTAACCGAGGAGGAAGAAGCTGCAGCCAAAGAGCGGAGCTATGAAGATATTCTTCAGGAGTATGGCAGACGGACAGCGGATTATATTGAAGATAAAAAGAAAAATCCGCCCAAAACCCCGTATGAGCTATGGATGGAAGATAATGAAAAAGATCAGTATAAAATCACAGAACTTAAGTCTAATCCATTCTTCAGTGTGGTGGTTCCTGTCTACAATGTTTCGGATGAAATTTTAAGGGAATGCATTGATTCCATTGTTTCCCAAACGTATCAGAACTTTGAACTGATTCTGGTGGATGATAAGTCAAGCTGGGAAAATGTAGGCAAAACTTTAAGAAGCTACGAGGGTACAAAAAATGTCCGGCTTATTTTCCGGGAAGAAAACGGACATATTTCCAAGGCAACCAATACCGGTATTGAGGCAGCCAAAGGAGATTTCATTGTCTTTAGTGACTGTGATGACATTCTGGCACCTAATGCTCTTTATGAATTTGCCAAGCTTCTTAATGAAAATCCGGAGCTCGATTTTATTTACAG
>CAVDGK010000130.1:0-5568 GCA_963607995.1 Oscillospiraceae bacterium
TCATTATACAGATGATTATTCTTATGAAGCCGGTGGTGCAAATTATGGCAAAAAACCGGATACGGGAGCCGAGATTGAAAATGTTGTTCGGCTCATTACTTCCATCGGTTCGGTTACCTATGATTCTGCATGCAAATCCAGGATAGATGCTGCCAGAAAAGCCTATAATGCTCTTTCGGAAGCAGCAAAGAAAAAGGTTGAAAATCTGTCGATCCTTGAGGCGGCTGAGAAGAAATATAATGAACTGAAAAATTCCGAAAATCAAAACGAGGCGGAAAAAGTGATTTCCCTCATTGGTAAAATTGGCAGCAATATAACCACAAAGAGTGGTGATGCTATCGAGGTGGCCCGGACAGCTTATGATAAACTCACGACAGAGCAGAAAAGCCTGGTGACAAATTATGATAAGCTTACAGAGGCAGAGGTTTCTTATGCTAAACTGACAGCTACAGATGAAGATAAGGAAAAAGCCAAAGAAGTTTCGGAAATGATCGAAAAACTCGGAACCATAACCCTGGATTCTGAAGAGGCTATTACGAAGGCACGAAAGGCTTATAATAATCTGACAGATAAACAAAAGCTTCTGGTAGAAAATTATGAAGATCTTGAAAAGGCAGAAGAGAGGCTGGAAGCTTTAAAGGGAACAGGGAAAATCGAAGATGCCTACAAAACCACCGGTGACTATCTTGAAAGTCTGGGAACGCCCAGCGTTGGAACTATTGGTGGTGAGTGGATGGTAATCGGACTTAAGCGTTCCGGTCGGGAAATCGATGAGGCTTATTATGAAAATGTTCTTCAATATGTAAAAGAAAATATTGATGATAACGGACGGCTTCACAGCGTTAAATCCACGGAAAATTCCCGTCTTATCCTGGCACTGACAGCCCTTGGAAAAGATGTAAGCAATGTAGGCGGTTCAGACCTTTTAAAAGGTTTAAGTGATATGACTTATGTGGAAAAACAGGGAATTAATGGCCCAATCTGGGCTCTCATTGCCCTTGATTCCGGAAATTATACTTTGTCTGAAGGAGATACAACCCGGGATGGATTGATTGAGGCTATTCTGGCTGGTCAGACGGATGATGGTGGCTGGTGCCTTTCCGGTACGGAAGGGGATCCGGATATGACGGGGATGGCTCTTGCAGCCCTGGCACCCTATGCAAAGACAAAAGACGATGTGGCCCAGGCCGTGGAAAAAGCTCTGACCTTTTTATCCAATAAACAGAATGACGATGGCTCTTTTTCTACTGCATCCGGCAATGATACGATAGCTACAAGTGAGTCTGTTTCCCAGATTATTGTAGCATTAACAGCTCTTGGCATTAATCCGGATACAGATACCCGCTTTATTAAAAACGGACATTCTCTTATTGATGCACTGCTTTCCTTCTATATAAATGGCGGTGGTTTTAGTCACACAGCCAGCGGAGAAAGAGATGGTATGGCAACGGAACAGGGATATTATGCCCTGACGGCTTTCTATCGCTATTTGGAAAATCAGACAAGCCTTTATGATATGACGGACGTTATCAATAAAGAAAAAAATGAAAGCCTGACTCAGAATGAGGAAGATTTGGTATCAGCTGTGTCAGAAACGGGAAATGTAACAGCTGTCAATGAAGATAATGGCACAGGTTCTGATTTTCCATGGTGGATCATTATTGTGATCGTTGTTCTGGCTGCGGCTGCAATTTCCTTTGAGCTTTACCTGCAGAAGAAGAGAGGCAGACTCTAAAGGGGTTGTGGTTGCTTTTATCCTTTTTCGTGTGTATGATAGTATGATATCAGGGTCAAGAGATTCAAAACTCCGATGCAGATCTGCCTGCAGGAGAAAAAAGAAGAGGAGACTCTATGGAAGATAGAAAAATTCGAATTGTTCTGGATGCAATGGGTGGTGATAATGCCCCTGTTTCAACCATAGCAGGTGCCGTTGAAGCGGTTAAAGAAAAAGAAGGCTTTGAGGTCATCCTGGTAGGTATCGAGGATGTGATAAAAAAAGAACTGGAAAAGTATGATTATCCGAAGGATCGACTGATCATTCATAATGCCACGGAAATTATTGAAATGAGTGAGCCTCCCGCATCGGCTGTTCACAGCAAGAAAGATTCTTCAATTGTGGTAGGCATGAAGATGGTGAAGAAGGGAGAGGCTGATGCTTTCGTGTCTGCCGGATCCACCGGAGCTGTACTGGTAGGCGGCCAGATTCTGGTAGGCCGTCTTAAGGGGGTTGAAAGACCGCCCCTTGCTGTTTTGATGCCCACAGAGAAGGGTATGTCCTGTCTTATTGACTGTGGTGCTAATGTGGATGCCCGTCCTTCATGGCTGGTTCAGTTTGCCCGCATGGGAAGCGTCTACATGGAAAATTTCATGAAAATAAAAAATCCCCGTGTTGGTATCTTAAATATTGGGGCAGAAGAGGAAAAAGGAAATGCCCTTGTAAAAGAGACATTCCCTCTTCTTAAAGAGTGCAATGACATAAACTTTATTGGTTCTGTTGAAGCCCGTGATCTTCCCTCAGGGGCTGCGGATGTCATTGTAACAGATGCTTTTGCAGGCAATGTGGCTCTTAAAATGTATGAAGGAACGGCACAGACCCTTCTTCGTGTTGTTAAGGGCGGCATGATGTCTTCTCTTAAAACGAAGATAGGTGCTCTTCTTATAAAGAAGTCACTTAAAGAGACACTGAAGGCTTATGATGCATCCATTTACGGTGGTGCACCCCTTCTTGGTCTTAATGGACTGGTTGTCAAGACACATGGCAGTTCAAATGCCAAGGAAATCAAGAACTCCATCCTTCAATGCCTGACATTCTGTGAAAATAAAGTAAATGACAAACTGAAAGGTTTGTTCGAAAATAAAATATCATGATGCAAGGGAGATTGGCATATGATTCTTCAAAAGGTAATTAAAATACTGGCAGATGTATTGAATATTGACGAGGATACCATTTCGTCTCAGGATTCCCTGGAAGATGATCTTGGGGTTGATGATCTTTCAAAATACGAGATCGTTCTGGCTATTGAAGAGGAATTTGATATTGAAATTGAACCGGATGCAGCGGATAACATGGAAACGGTTCAGGATCTTGTTGAGGTAATCAAAAGTGCAGAAGAATAATCAGAATCTTGGTGATCTGGAAGAAGCGCTCGGATATTCTTTTCAGAACCGGGCGCTTTTACTTCTTGCCCTTACCCATAGCTCTTATGCGAATGAGCACAGGAAAGAAGGTCTTCATCATAATGAAAGAATGGAATTTTTGGGGGATGCAGTCCTGGAACTGACCAGCTCGGAATTTCTCTTTAAAAAATATCCTGAAATGAAGGAGGGCGATCTTTCAAAACTTAGAGCTTCCATTGTCTGTGAGCCTACACTGGCTCTTTGTGCCCACGATATCAACCTGATGCCTTATATTCGTCTGGGAAAAGGCGAGGATAAGGGAGGAGGACGTTATCGGGACTCCATCGTTTCGGATGCCCTTGAGTCGGTGATCGCAGCTATTTATCTGGATGGCGGTTTTGAGGCAGCCCGAAAATTTGTAACGGCTCATATCCTGAATGATATTGAGGAAAAGAAGCTTTTTGTTGACAGTAAGAGCCATCTGCAGGAAATTGTTCAGGCTGAGGGATCAAGCTGTGTTTATGAACTTATTAATGAACAGGGACCGGATCACAATAAGGTCTTTACGGTTGCCGTTATCATTGATGGTAAAGAGGTGGCTCAGGGAGAAGGGCATACCAAGAAAAGGGCTGAACAGCTGGCGGCCTTTAATGCGCTGAATCTGCGTAAACAGGATAAGTAAGATTATCCGAAAGACAGCTGATGAGTGTTGGATTTCTGTATGAAAATGACAGATTAATTTCCATACAGATGCAGCATTCTATATAAAAAACATAAAGGTAAAAAGTAAATGTACTTAAAGTCCATCGAAGTGCACGGATTTAAATCCTTTGCTAATAAATTAAAATTTGAATTTCATAATGGTATTACCGGTATTGTAGGCCCTAATGGTTCGGGAAAGAGTAATGTCGTCGATGCGGTGCGCTGGGTTTTCGGTGAGCAGAGTGCCAAGCAGCTTCGTGGTGGCAATATGCAGGATGTTATCTTTGCCGGAACGGAAACCCGCCGCCCTCAAAGTTATGCGGAAGTGGCCATTACTTTGGATAATAGTGATCACCAGCTGGATATCGCCTATGAAGAAGTGAAGATCACCCGTCGCCTTTACCGTTCAGGTGAAAGCGAATACATGATCAATGAGCAGTCTGCCCGTCTGAAAGATATCAATGAGCTTTTCTATGATACCGGTATCGGTAAGGAAGGTTATTCCATCATCGGTCAGAACCAGATTGAAAAGATTTTGTCCGGTAAAGCCGATGACCGCCGGGAACTTTTTGATGAAGCTGCCGGCATTGTTAAATTTAAGAGAAGAAAAAATACCGCTGTCAAACGGCTTGAAGGTGAAAAACAGAATCTTCAGCGTGTGGCAGATATTTTGCGTGAGTTGACATCACAGCTGGGTCCTTTGGAAAGACAGAGTGCTACGGCTAAGATTTACCTGCAGAAAAAAGAAAATTTAAAAGATCTCGAAATCAATCTTTTCCTTCGGGAAATGAGTGATATTGAGAAGAAAATATCAGATCTGACAGAAAAAGAAAATAATGTTAAAGTCAGCTTAGATGAAGTTCAGACCGAGTATACTGAGGCTCGCAAGGAATACGACCGCATTGCCGAAGAAATCGAAGAGATGGATAAGAAAATTTCAGCAATTCATGATGAAGGTGCCGAAGGCAACCTGAAGAAACAGGAGCTGAAAGGCAAAATTGATATTCTTCGTGAGCAGATCCGTACAGCTCAGAATGACGATGAACATTTTGAAAACCGTCGCCAGACCATTGCTGAGGAAATCAAAAAACGTCAGGAAGAACTTTCATCCAATCAGGATAAAAAAGAGGCCCTGTCAGCTGCTGTAACGGCCATGGGTGAAGAGAAGGAAAAGGAAGAGGCTGATCTTAAGGTCCTTGATGATGAGCTGACAGAACTGACATCTCAGCTGGAAGAAGCACAGGCCAGGGTCATTACTCTTTTAAATGAGAGAGCATCTGTCAAAGGAAAGATTCAGCATTATGAAACGATGCTGGAGCAGATCGATATCCGTAAGGCTGAAATCATCAGCCGTTCCCTGCGCCACAAGGAAGAAGAAAATGAGGCCCAGTCTATTATCCAGAATGCAGAAGAAACCCTGGGTGCTATTAAGGCTGATATTGAAAAAGCAGAAAAAGAAATAAATCAGAAATCTGCCCAACAGAAAGAATGCCAGACAAAGATTGCAGAAGATAATCAGAAACTGGATCAGCTTCAGATGTCTTACCACAGAGAGGCTTCTAAGCTTGAATCCTTAAAAAATCTGGAAGAAAGCTATGATGGTTATGGCAATGGCATTCGCCGCGTTATGGATGAAAAGGTTCGTGAACCCGGTATTGTAGGTGCTGTTGCGGAACTACTCAACGTTGATAAGAAATACGAGCTGGCTATCGAAACAGCTTTGGGAGCCAGAACCCGTAATATTGTAAC
>CAVDGK010000131.1:0-5548 GCA_963607995.1 Oscillospiraceae bacterium
GTACATAAAGCATCCTGTGTCTGATATCCTTTACTCGAAAAGCATCCGCAATTTTTTTAAACATTAGATTACCTCGACCGAACCGCCAGCAGCCTCAATCTTTTCTTTAGCTGAAGCACTGACTGCATTGACCTTTACTGTCAGCTTCTTTGTGAGATCACCATTTCCAAGAATCTTAACACCATCCTGTACTTTGGAGATAGCACCGCTCTCAAGGAGAGCAGCAACATCAACAACTGCACCATCTTCAAAACGGTTCAGAACGTCAACGTTGATAGCTGTAATGGCCTTGCTGTTACGATCTGTGAATCCTCTCTTGGGCAGACGTCTGTAAAGAGGCATCTGACCACCTTCAAAACCTACTCTCGGAGCGCCGCCAGAACGAGCCTTCTGACCTTTGTGGCCTTTACCGGCTGTCTTACCGTTGCCTGAGCTTTCGCCACGGCCTCTACGGAAGTCATCTCTCTTCTTAGCGCCCGGAAGCGGTGATAAATTTGATAAATCCATTGTAATCCCTCCTACTTAGGCTTCTTCAACCTTTACCAGATGACAGATCTGCTGAATCTGACCGCGGGTTGCAGCATTATCCGGAAGAACAACAGAAGAATTTAATTTCTTAAATCCCATAGACTTAACTGTTGCTCTGTGCTTCGGAATAGCGCCGATGGGTGATTTGACCAGAGTGATTTTCAGTTTCTTTTCTTCCATGTCAGTCAACCTCCTTACGCCATAATTTCTTCAACGGTCTTGCCGCGAAGACGTGCGACATCTTCAGGAGTTTTTACTTCCTTAAGACCAGCAAGTGTTGCGAATACAACATTCTGCTTGTTATTGGAACCAAGTGACTTTGTACGGATATTTGTGATGCCTGCCAGTTCAATAACGGCACGAGCCGGACCGCCGGCGATAACACCAGTACCTTCCGGAGCTCTCTTCAGCAGCACCTGAGCGCCACCGAATTTACCATGATTGTCATGTGTAATGCTCTTGAACTCTGTTCTGGAAACAGTGATCATGTTCTTCTTGGCATCTTCGCGACCCTTGCGGATAGCTTCCGGAATTTCCATAGCTTTTCCAAGGCCTGCACCAACATGACCGTTCTTATCACCAACAACAACCAGAGCTGTAAAGCGCATGTTCTTACCACCTTTAACAACCTTGGTAACACGCTTGATGGTTACAACGCGATCTTCAAATCCGTCGTCTCTATCATTATCTCTTCTTTTTGAATTTGAATCAGGTCTCATTCGTGTATCTTCTCCTTCCCTTAGAATGTAAGGCCGGCTTCTCTGGCCGCTTCTGCTAATGCTTTGACTTTACCCTGATAGATGAAGCCTCCACGGTCGAAGACCACTTCTGTGATACCCTGATCAACGGCTTTCTTACCGATAACAGAACCAAGCTTTGCAGCTGCTTCTACAGTATCTGTATATTCAAGGCCGTCTTTCACATCTGCCTGGAGAGTTGATGCTGAGACCAGTGTTGCGCCCTTTGTGTCATCAACGATCTGGGCATACATATGTTTATTGCTGCGGAAAACGCAAAGTCTCGGTCTTTCGGCTGTGCCGTTGAGATGACCGCGCATTCTATAGTGCTTTTTTGCACGTACAGCAGATCTGGATACTTTTGAAATCATCTTTTACACTCTCCTTTCTTTATTTTTTACCTGTCTTACCAACTTTACGGCGAATAACTTCATCAGAATACTTGATACCCTTGCCCTTGTACGGTTCCGGAGCTCTCTTAATTCTGATATTAGCAGCATACTGACCAACAGCTTCTTTGCTGATACCTTTGATGATGATCTTGTTGCCATCAACTGTTGATTCAATACCTGCCGGATCTTCCATTTCTACCGGATGGCTGTAACCAAGGTTAAGAACAAGCTTCTTACCCTGCTTTGCAGCTCTGTAACCAACACCGTTGATTTCCAGAGTCTTTTCAAATCCTGTGCTAACACCGATGATCATGTTGTTAAGAAGTGTTCTTGTCAGACCATGAAGAGCTTTGTTTCTCTTAAGGTCATTCGGTCTTGTAACTGTAACAACACCATCTTTAACTTCGATGCCAAGTTCTGCAGCGAATGTTCTTGTAAGTTCGCCCTTCGGACCCTTGACGGTAACGACATTGCCTTCTTTCACGTCAACCGTCACACCTGACGGAACCGTGATTGGCATTCTGCCAATTCGTGACATATTTTGTCCTCCACTTAGATTTTCGGAAGGAGCTTAAAAGCTCCTTCTGTTTTCAGTTCTTTTTATTTTTAATAAAGTTTACCAAACGAAAGCCAGTACTTCGCCACCGACATTTTCTTTTCTGGCAACCTTATCAGTGATAACACCTTTGTTTGTTGACAGGATGGCAATTCCCAGACCACCGAGAACTCTCGGAAGGTTTTCGGAATCAGCATAAACTCTAAGACCCGGCTTGGAAATTCTCTTCAGACCGGAGATAACGCGTTCAGCCTTGCCAGCTGTATACTTCAGTGTAATATGAATTGTCTTAAATGAACCGTTGTCAACAAGATCATATTTTTCAATATAACCTTCATCAACAAGAATATCAGCGATGGCTACCTTCATTTTGGATGACGGAACATCAACTGTATCATGCTTAGCCTGGTTGGCATTACGGATTCTTGTAAGCATATCTGCAATCGGATCGCTTGTCGTTGTCATTATCGTGACACTCCTTTCTTTGAATTCTTTACCAGGATGCCTTCTTAACACCCGGGATCTGACCTTTATAGGCCAGCTCGCGGAAACAGATACGGCAAATTCCGTACTTTTTCAGATATGCATGCGGACGGCCGCAGATCATGCAGCGAGTATATTCTCTTGTAGAGAATTTAGCTTTGCGCTGCTGTTTGATTTTCATAGATGTTTTTGCCATTATCTATTCTCCTCTTATTTAGCAAACGGCATATTGAACAGCTTCAGAAGTTCATAAGCTTCTTCATCAGTCTTAGCGGTAGTAACGAATACGATATCAAGACCACGAACTTTGTCGATCTTATCATATTCGATTTCCGGGAAGATGAGCTGTTCTCTGATACCCAGAGAATAGTTACCGCGTCCATCAAATCCGTTAGCATTAACACCACGGAAGTCACGAACTCGCGGAAGAGCCAAGTTGATCAGTCTGTCAGCGAACTCATACATTTTGTCGCCTCTCAGAGTGGTCTTGCATCCGATCGGCATACCCTCACGGATCTTGAAGTTAGCGATGGATTTCTTTGCCTTTGTAACAACGGCCTTCTGACCGGTGATAGTTTCCATATCAGCTACAGCTGAATCAAGAAGCTTGGCATTTTCTTTAGCTTCGCCTACGCCCATGTTTACGACGATCTTGACGAGCTTCGGCACTTCCATCGGATTCTTGTAACCAAACTTTTTGTTAAGTGCATCGACAATTTCATTGTCATACAGTTCTTTAAGTCTGCTGCTCACGTAAAATGCCTCCTTTCTCAATCAATTTTTTCGCCTGTAGCTTTGGCGAAACGAACTTTTTTACCATCTTCGAAACGGAAACCAACCTTGGTTGGCTTGCCGCCCTGAAGGAGTACGACATTGGAAATGCTCATCGGAGCTTCCATGTTGACAATACCGCCCTGCTGATTGCTCATAGACGGCTTCTGATGCTTGGTGATCATATTGACACCCTCAACCAGAACTTTGCCTTCTTTAGCATTGACAGCCAGGACCTTGCCTTCTCTGTCCTTATCTTTACCAGCGATCACGCGAACGGTATCGCCTTTTTTAATCTTTAATGATGCCATGTTTTAGCGTCCTCCTATAACGTTTCCGGAGCGAGAGAAACGATCTTCATAAACTGTTTCTCACGAAGTTCTCTGGCTACCGGTCCAAAAATACGGGTGCCTTTCGGTGTGTTGTCATCCTTGATGATAACGGCCGCATTTTCGTCAAATTTGATATAGGAACCGTCTTTACGACGGGCACCTGCAACGGTACGAACGACAACAGCCTTAACGACATCGCCTTTCTTTACCATACCGCCCGGTGTTGCATCCTTAACGGTAGCAACGATCGTATCGCCAATATGGGCGTAACGTCTCTTGGAGCCACCCATAACACGGATGCAGAGGATTTCCTTTGCGCCGGTGTTGTCGGCGACTTTCAGTCTGCTTTCCTGCTGAATCATGATGTGTCCTCCCTGTTACCTTACTTAGCCTTCTCGATGATAGAAACAAGTCTCCAGCGTTTGTCTTTGGACAGCGGTCTGGTTTCCATAACCTTGACTGTGTCACCTACGCGGCATTCATTGTTTTCATCATGAGCTTTAAGCTTATAGGTCTTCTTGATAATCTTTTTGTAGATCGGATGCTGTACGTGGTCCTCAACAGCTACAACAATGGTCTTATCCATCTTGTCGCTGACTACGTGACCAACACGTGTCTTCCGAAGATTTCTTTCTTCCATAAATTAAGCCTCCTTTTCAACGATCACAGTCTGGATACGAGCGATGCTGCGACGTACGTCCTTGATGCGAGTCGTATTATCCAGCTGGTTTGTTGCATTCTGGAAACGCAGGTTGAAAAGTTCCTTCTTTGCGGAGACCAGCTCCTCGTTTAATTCAGAAACGGATTTGCTTCTGAGTTCTTCAAGATATTTATTACTCTTCACTGTTCGTCACCGCCTTCACTTGTCTCATCAGCAGCTGCTTTTGTTGTGCCGTTGAAGCGGGCATCAACCACGGCATCCAGCTGAGCCTTGGTGTACATTTTGCACTTGCAGGGAAGCTTGTGCATAGCCAGACGAAGAGCTTCCATAGCAGCTTCTTCTGAAACACCAGAGATCTCAAAAAGGACACGGCCCGGTTTTACGACGGCTACCCAATATTCTACGGAGCCTTTACCAGAACCCATACGAGTACCGGCCGGCTGTGTTGTTACTGGCTTATCCGGGAAAACATCGATCCAAACCTTACCACCACGGCGCAGGTAACGTGTCAGAGCAACACGGGCTGCTTCGATCTGGTTTGATTTGATCCAGCAGGGTTCAGTTGCAACCAGACCGAACTCACCATAGTTAAGACGGTTACCTCTGGTAGCTACACCCTTCATTGTCCCACGGAACTGTTTTCTGTGTTTTACTCTCTTAGGCATTAACATAACGATTATTCTCCTCCCTTACGATTCTCTTTTGTGGGAAGGACCTCGCCATTGTAGATCCATGCTTTAACGCCGACCTTACCATAAGTGGTATCAGCTTCAGCGAAGCCATAGTCGATGTCTGCACGAAGCATCTGAAGCGGGATTGTACCTTCGCTGTATGATTCCTTACGAGCCATATCAGCACCACCCAGACGACCTGAGCAGCTTGTCTTGATACCCTTAGCACCGGCACGCATCGTTCTCTGCATTGTAGACTTCATAGCTCTACGGAAGGAGATACGATTTTCAAGCTGAAGTGCGATGTTTTCAGCAACAAGCTGAGCATCACGATCCGGTCTCTTGATTTCTTTGATATCAACAATCATCTTTCTGTTGAACTTCTTAGAAAGATCTTTCTTAAGTTCTTCAATATCC
>CAVDGK010000132.1:0-5533 GCA_963607995.1 Oscillospiraceae bacterium
CTTTCCAGAGCCATGGCTTGCTCATCCATTTTTTCCACAAGGCTGTCGGTCATATGATTAAATTCTTTTGACAGATCACCAATCTCGTCACTGCTCTTTAAATGGCATCTGACGGAATAATCGCCTTGGGATATAGCAGCTGCCGTTTTCCTTAAGCGGCTGATATTTTTGGTCAAAATATAGGACAAAACATAGGAAAGGATACTGCCGCATACAAGAACGACTGTAAAGATAAGGGCATAGATATTAAGTTGTTCTTTTCTTTCTGCATAGAGGCGGCTGACATCATAAACGGCATCGATGTAGAGTGTATAGGGGCCTACGCTGATTTCAGAACAAAACTGGATATATTCTTTGTCACTGTTTTCCGTCATTTCATAGACTACTCTGTCTGTACCGGCAGAGGAAGTAAGATCTGTCAGGAAATTATTTTCTTTTGCTTTCTTCTGATAGATGGTTTCGTCATCTTTCCGAAGGCGCATATCGTAAAAGAGTTCATTTTTTTCAGCTATTTTTTTGAAGTCATTTGCGATTTCTTCTGTAGATGTCCAAACGGAGAGCTGATTGAACATGGTGACTGTGTTGATAACCGTATTAAAGGATTTAGCTGCCGCATCTTTTTCTCTTTCCAGTGAATTCCCGAAGGACAGCCAGAGAAAAACGGTGATACCGATTCCGAACAGGACGGACACCAAAGATATCATAGCCATCGTCACTTTTAAACGAAATTTCATAGTAAATCCTTTTTTAAAAACACAACTTTTGCTCTGTGCATCAAAATAGGCGATATCAAAAAACATATAACTTTTTTACATTCAGAGCGTTTATCAAAGTCTACCCTTTGATTTCTAATCGGTATCCGATCTTATGAACAGCCTTCAGGTTATTTTCAAGGTGGGCTTTTTTGCGCAGTCTCTGAACATGAAGGTCAACGGTTTTGGTGTCTTCCATGCTGCCGCCCCAAACCCGTTCATAAATCGTTTCCCGATAAAGAGCTACGTTAGGATTTTGTGCAAAAAGTACCAAAAGATCATATTCCTTTGGGGTAAGGACAAGCTCCTCCCCATCATAGAGCACACTGTGCTGTTTCAGATTGATCTCAATATCTTTCCCGATCTTTAAAATCTCTTCCGTTTTGTGGAAGCGCCGGAGCACCACCTCAATGCGTGCCAGAAGCTCGATGGTTTCAAAAGGCTTCACGATGTAATCTTCTGCCCCCAGCCGAAGCCCCTTCACCTTGTCAGCTACCGAATTTTTAGCCGTGATGAAGATAACCGGTATATTCAAAGGGCGGATGTATTCCATCAGTTCAAAACCATCTACATAAGGGATCATGACATCCAAAAGAATCAGATCAAAACTTTTATTTTCCAAAATATCCGCTGCCGCATTTCCATCAAAAGCGCATTCACACTCATAGCCTGCCCCCTTAAGAGTCAGACGGATCAAATCAGAAATCGGCTTTTCATCTTCTACTATGAGAACATGGATCATTTTACTTTCGCACCTTCATTATTGAAGTAATCTTTTGTCAGTTTGAAGACCGTACCGCTTAAGAGGAAGATACCGATAAGGTTGGGAATGGCCATAAGACCATTAAAGGTATCGGCAATATCCCACATAAGTCCCAGATCAACGGTAGCTCCCAGAATGGAAACAAAAGAATAAACTACCAGGAAGGGTTTTACCACCTTATCTGTTGAGAAAAGGAAGCTGATGCATCGTGAGCCGTAAAGTCCCCAGCTGATAATGGTTGAAAAGGCAAAGCAGCAAAGGGCCAGGGCTGTTAAGATGGTGATCCAGTTGCCATATACATTGGTGAAACCGGCAATGGTCAGTTCCGCACCGGCTGCCTCACCGTAGCCAATGGTGGTACCGCTGCAAAGGATAACCAGTGCCGTCAGTGTACAGATGACAATGGTATCCGCAAAGACTTCGAAAATACCAAACAACCCCTGTTTAACCGGTTCCTGGGTGTCAGCGCAGGCATGGGCGATGGATCCGGTACCAAGTCCGGCTTCATTAGAGAATATACCACGTGAGACACCTTTCTTCATACTGAGGAAAAGACTGCCTACCATACCGCCGGTAAAGCCGGAAGGAGTAAAGGCACCGCCGATGATAGAAGCAAAAACAGCAGGCAGACGGTTAATATTAAGAATAACAACGCCTAAGGCCATGATAATGTAGAGAATAGCCATAAAGGGCACCAGTCTTTCAGCTACATTTCCAATACGTTTGATGCCGCCTAATAAAACCAGGGCTATCAGCATGGCAATAATAATGCCGATCACAAGGTTAACGGTTGAAAGCATATTCGCCGGTATGATATAGAAGCTCTGTACGGCAGAATCGATAGCAGCCGTAATGGTATTAACCTGTGTGGCATTACCGGTACCAAAGACTGTCAAGACTCCGAAAAGGGCATAGGCAAATGCCAGCCACTGCCATTTTTTGCCAAGTCCGTTACGTATATAATACATGGGGCCGCCAACCAGTTCTCCCTTTGAATTTCTTTCATGGAAATGAACAGCCAGGGTAACTTCTGCAAATTTTGTGCACATACCAAGTAGGGCTGAGCACCACATCCAGAAAACGGCACCGGGACCGCCTAAAGCAATGGCACCGGCTACGCCGGCAATATTACCGGTTCCTACCGTACCGGCCAAAGCAGTACAGACAGCCTGAAAGGCTGTCATAGTACCATCAGAAGCCTCTTTCTTTTTGAACATACGTCCCAGTGTGGTCTTTATGGCATAACCAAATTTCCGTATCTGCAAAAATCTGGTACCGATACTGAGATACAGACCAACACCTAAAATGCAGATCATCGCCGGTACGCCCCAGATAAACTGGTTAACTGCCTGGTTTAGATTTGTAATAAATTCCATCATATTCTCCCATTATTTCCCAAACAAAGAGTTTTCCTTGCAGAACCTTCACAACCCGAGCGGTCACTTATGACTATTGCGTCTTCGCATGAGTATAGATCCTTACAAAATATTTTCCAGATGTTTACGGCTCACCCGTTAGGCCTTTTTTATTTCTTCTTTTTATCCAGGTTCATCGCATAGATGACTTTAAGGCCTTTCAGCATCAGTTCCGAATCAAAGATAATCTCATGACGGCAATGAGGGATGACAATCCCCGAAAGGCCGCCTGTTGCCACGTGAGTCGTCTTCATACCAAGCTCATCTTCAATGCGGTCAATAAGGCCGTCGATCTGGGCGGCCTGACCGTAAATCGCACCACCCTGCATGCAGTCCATAGTATTAGTGCCAATAACCTTCTCCGGTGCTCTGAAGGAAATCTTCGGCAGAAGGGAAGCCTCAGATGCCAATGCATCAGAAGCCGTCCGCATGCCTGGAAGAAGAGGGCCTCCCCGGAAAGTTTTTTTATCATCAATGACGGACATAGTTGTAGCGGTCCCCATATCGATAACGATCAGGGGGGCACCATATTCACGAATGGCACCTACAGCCCCTACAACCAAGTCTGCTCCCAGCTGCTTAGGATCATCAATGGCGATCTTAAGGCCATTTTTGACCCCCGGTCCCACGATAAGGGCCTCAATGCCTGTCACCTTTTTAACTGCTTTCTTCATAATATCAGTTAAAGGCGGAACAACCGATGAAATGATGGCTCCCGTCACCTTCGTCCTATCCATGTGCAGAATCTCAAAGATAGCATGGATCAGAACAGCATATTCTAAAGATGTTTTATTTAAATCAGTAGCCATACGTTCTGAAAAGAGCATTTCATCATCTTCAAAGGCTCCGATTTCAATGTGGGTATTTCCCATATCAACTGTCAGGATCATAAGTCTTTCTCCTTATATACTTCGCATAATTCCTTTAATCATAACATGATTTTTCCCTAATAAGAACTCTTTTTTGAATCCCAGGAAATAGAGAAAATCCCATCAGCTCATTGAATGAGATCATTCAACAAACCGATGGGATTTCATTTAATCAAAATCGATTTGCAAGGTCCGTCAACCTTGACTTTTATGCCTCTTTCTGAGTCAGGAAGCTTTCAATACCATTGATAGCGACCTCTTCATCCTCACCGTTGGCTGTTACGGTTACGGTTTCACCTGTTTCAAGTCCAAGAGCCATCATGCCCATGATGCTTTTTGCATTCATGTTTTTGTTTCCTGTCAGAACATGAATTTCACTTCTGTACTGACTGGCTACCTGTACCAGCATGGCTGCCGGTCTGGCATTAACACTGCTTTTGATCTTAACGGTTATTTCCTTCTGCTGCATTTAAAACGCCTCCACCCATACCTAAAAAAGATATTGTTTAAAACTCTTTACTGCCAGCTCCACGAAGCTGTCCTGCCAGCTCCTGAAGCTTTCTCATTCTGTGATTGACACCTGATTTTCCCACAGGAGGGTTCAGGACATTGCCCAATTCTGTCAGTGATGCTTCCGGATACTGAAGACGGGCTTCTGCTATTCGTAGAAGTGACGGACTCATTTTCTCAAAGGCACCATTATCTCTTAGGAAAATAATATCCTCGATCTGTCTGTGAGATGCACTCACCGTCTTGCGAAGATTAGCCGTTTCGCAATTAACCTTTCGGTTAACTGTCCCCCGCATTTCTCTGACGATTCTTATATTTTCAAACTCCATAAGGGACTGACCTGCTCCTAAAAGGCGCATCATCTCAGCAATCTGATCCGCTTCCTGAAGGTAGACCACCTCAAGATTTTTTCTCTGTACAATCTTGGCGCGGAGTCCCATCTCCTGCATAAGACTTTGCAGAACCTCTGCCTGTTTCTCATCACTGCAGACAATCTCAAGATTGTAATAACGATTGGGGTCACTAATGGTACCGCCTGATAGGAAAGCTCCCCGAAGATAAGCCCTCTGACAACAGCTTTTCTTCAGCACATCTTCCCCCATAAGACTTTGCTGCAAACGCATCACGTCTTTATATTCTTTGGAGTAGATCTTATAGATATGATCGGTGTTAACTCGCTTTTTTGAGTCCTCCGAACATAACAACGTAATATTATAGGCTTTGTCTGAAATTGTAAAGACTTTTTTAGCTATTATTTCCAGTTCTGTTTGCAGCAGCACGATCTCCTTCCCATTTGAAGGTCCCCGGCTTCCGGGAGAAACCGTATCAAACATGCCTCTCAGTTCAGCCGTCATGCAATGGTGGGCTTTCGGCATCTGTGCTGCCAACTCTTTCTTTAATTCGGAAGAAAATGACATATATCTTCACTTATCGGCCTTTAGCCGCCTCATCCTTCACCATATCCAGATGCTTCAGCTTGCAGCCGTAACCTTCCTTCTTTGATATATAATCATAAATGGCATTGGCGATCACCACGGAACGATGCCGTCCACCGGTACAGCCAATGGCGATCACCAGCTTATTTTTTCCTTCCTCCACATAACGAGGCATCAGGAAATCCAGCATATCCGTCAACTTGTCAATAAAGATATGGGTCTCGTCATATTTCATGACAAAATCCCGTATCGGTGCATCATTTCCTGTCAGGGGTCTTAACTTTTCATC
>CAVDGK010000133.1:0-5517 GCA_963607995.1 Oscillospiraceae bacterium
TTCCTATAATATAACTTATCGGAAGTTACAAAGTAACTTTCGATAAAAGAGCCATAAAATGGCTCGTATTCCGATTATAGGGTTCGCGAAGCGGTTCCTATAATATAACCCGATACAGCTAAGCCATACCGGGTCTTGTCATTTGTTTTTTAATTTTCCGAACGGAACACGATCTGACCATCTTCTACCAGACCAAGTTTATCCTGAGCCTGCTGGCGGATATAATCCTCACTATTATAATAGTCCTCCAGGGACTGGATTTCTTCCGTCCGTGACTCCTCAGCTTCTATCTGCTCTTCCAGGCTTTCTTTTTCCACATCGTTGGCTTCAATCTGTTTTTTCAGATTATGTCCGCTTATCAGCAAAAATACAGCCAGCAAAGCAACGACACAGGATATGGCGATGATAGCTGCCCGGTCAGCCAGGAATGAATGCTTTTTTTGTCTATTTCTCCTGTGGTCAGGTCTTCTCTTCATGTATTATCTCCTTCAGACTTCACATTATCCGTCTGAAACTGTCAAAATAAATCTTTTAAAGTTTACACACTCCCCAAAATTATGTCAACAGGGCTGTGGCTTTATAAATACCTTCACGGAACCTGTACCGAATTTAATCCATTAAACATCGACTTTAACGAACTGTCTTTTCTTCAAGACTTTGTTTATACTTCTTTCTTTTTAGGTCTCTTCTTGCATCTTCCGTAGGTTTCGGTGATTTCCCTGATACCTTTTGCCAACTCCATGGATGCTTCTCCCGGACGCAGTCTCCACTGCCAGTTTCCACCCGTGGTTGCCGGTGCATTCATGCGGGCATCATTATCCTTGCACAGATAATCCTGGATAGGGATAACGCAAGTATCGCACACTGCACACTGAGCTGTCCGGATCAGATCCCAGGTAAAAGCACGATAATCCGTAAAGAAGGAATGGGTAACATGACGGGCCTGCTCTCTTGTATCATCGCTGATGCTCTGGATCCAGCCGTAGGTAGTTTCATTATCATGAGTACCGGTATAAACCACAGAATTTTTCGTCAGATTAAAGGGCAGGTAATCATTTTCCGAATTTCCATCAAAAGCAAACTGGATAACCTTCATGCCCGGGAAACCGGAATCTTTAAGAAGCTTACGAACTGTAGGCGTAATAAGTCCCAGATCCTCGGCAATGATATCTATATGATCGCCAAGAGCTTCTTTAAGGGCGTTAAAGAAATCCATTCCCGGTCCCGGCATCCATTTGCCTTTGTGAGCATCCAGATCATCATATGGAATTGAAAAATATTCATCAAAGCCACGGAAATGATCAATACGCACCACATCAAAGAGTTCGAAACATCTCTTCATGCGGCTGATCCACCATTTATAGCCTGTCTTTTTCTGCTTTTCCCAGTTATAAAGGGGATTTCCCCAAAGCTGACCATCCTCACAGAAAGGATCAGGGGGACAACCCGCTACAGCTGTGGGATGGTTATCCTCATCCATCTGAAAAAGGGACGGGGATGCCCACACATCGGCTGAATCAGCTGATACATAAATGGGGATATCGCCAATGATACGAATGTTTTTCTTAGCAGCGTAATCATGAATAACGGTCCACTGTTTCATAAATTCATACTGCAGGAAGGCCCAGAAATCCATTTCATCTGCAAGAGATACCCGTGCATCCTTAACAGCTTTGGAATGATAGTCCGAAAGCTGATCCGACCATTCGGACCAGGCAATACCGCCCTGGGAATTTTTTATGGCCGTATAAAGAATATAATCATCCAGCCAATCTTTATTTTCTTTTTTAAATTTTTCGAAAGCTTCTTTACTTTCAGCATCCGTTGATGTCTTAAAATTGACATAGGCCTTCCGCAGCATCGGATAACGATTCATGTAAATCTTTTCGTAATCAATATGCTCCGGATCCTGGCCATAATCTGTATAGATATAGTCAGCTTCCTCGATGAGACCTTCCTTCTGAAGTTCCTCTGGGGAAATGAAATAGGGATTTCCCGCAAAAGTGGAAAAAGACTGGAAGGGTGAATCCCCATACCCTGTAGGTCCCATGGGAAGGACCTGCCAGAGGCTCTGTCCGGCTTCCTCAAGAAAATCAATAAATTCCAATGCCTCTTTAGAAAAACAACCGATTCCTCCCTTTGACGGAAGGGATAAAATCGGACATAATATGCCGCTTCTCCTCATAATTCCCTCGTTATGTTTTATATTTTGATGTTTGGGATCAAAAGAATTTTAATCCCCAATGCTTTCCGGATTGCTATGTATTAGACGTTCCCGCAATCCCAAAAACATTTGCAATCATCTCACCCAGGCTCCAGCTTCCCGTTCTTGGATGCAGGATTATATGTATTTAAACATCTCTGCTGCGTTTTCTTTCTTTGTTGTATCCATAATGGCAGTTACTTCAGCTTTAACCGTATTGTCTCCCAGCTGAATGGCAATCACATCGCCTACCTTTACCTCGGCTGATGCTTTAACCACCTTGCCATTGATGGAAACACGTCCTGCATCGCAGGCCTCATTGGCGATGGTCCTGCGCTTGATGAGCCGCGAAACCTTCAAAAATTTATCAACCCGCATTGTCTTAAATCCTTTCAAATAGTCCCTTTATTCAAAGGACACACTTAAAAAATATTGTACCCATAAGAGTATTTTTTGTCCAGTGAACAATCGTTGAGCCACAAAGAGTTTCGCTTATAAAACTCTTGTGGCATATTTCATCTTTGTATGAGGAAGCTTCCACGCAGAGCATTTTTATCATGTATGGTCAAAGTTTCCTATACAAAAAGAGACATCTGCCAAAGCAGATGTCTCTCCAACATAACTTATATAATTATTCGTTAATAGCATCCTTCAGAGCTTTGCCAGCCTTGAATTTCGGAGCCTTGGAAGCAGCGATCTTCATAGTCTCACCTGTCTGGGGATTTCTGCCTTCGCGAGCAGCTCTTTCGCTTGTTTCGAATGTACCGAAACCAACGATCTGAACCTTCTCACCAGCCTTAAGTTCTTTTTCAACAATATCTGTGAAAGCTTTCAGTGCTTTTTCTGAATCCTTCTTTGTCAGCTCTGCAGCTTCTGCGATAGCAGCGATTAATTCTGTTTTGTTCATGATTAAAATATCCTCCTAGTTGAACGTCTTTGTTTTCGCTATTCAAGACACTTGTACTTTTATACCGCTAAATGAAGTCTATGTCAATAAATTCCCTCATTTTTCGCGGTTTTTTCACAAAGTTACAGGAATCGAAAAAAGCCTGTTTCGTCCAACATTCAACCTTCTGAAGATACTCTTTTTCATGCAGTTTTTATCGTCTTTTTTAGCTGTTTTTTGCTACCAGCTCATCCAAAGCCTTGTCAAGAACTTTGCCTTTTTCAGCTGCATCCTCAAGAGAATCACCCTTGATGCCATAGTAGAATTTGATCTTCGGTTCTGTACCGGAAGGTCTCACGCAAAGCCATGCACCATCTTCCAGTTCATAATAAAGAACATTGGAATTGGGAAGACCTGTGGGACAGGTTTCGCCCGTTGCCACATCTCGGATGATATCTTCTTTATAGTCACGAACCTTCAGAACCTTCAGGCCGCCAAAGGATTCCGGAGCATTTTTACGGAAGCTTGTCATCAGGTTCTGAATCATGGCCAGACCATCAATGCCCTTGCCTTCGATAGATTTAACTACATCTGTGAAGTAGCCATATTTAGCATAGATATCCAGCATGACATCCCAGAGATTCTTGCCCTGAGTCTTGTAATAAGCTGCTGCTTCGCACAGGCACATGCAGGCAATAACAGCATCTTTATCACGGGCATAGGTTCCCGGAAGGCAGCCGTAGCTTTCTTCGAAACCAAACTGATAATGACCAACACCTGTTTCTTCCATCTTCAGGATCTGCTGGCCGATATATTTGAAGCCTGTCAGACATTCAATAAGTTCAACATTGTACTGACGGCACATCTCATCCACCAGGTTGGTGGTAACGATGGTCTTAACCAGTTTGCTGTCTGCCGGAAGGGGACCATTAACAGCAATTCTCTGGCTCAGTTCGTATTCAGCGATAAGGCAGCCGGACATATTACCGGTCAGTGTGTGGTAAACGCCTTCACTGTCTTTAACACGAACACCAAGTCTGTCAGCATCCGGGTCTGTTGCCAGAACCAGATCTGCATCCTGCTCTTTAGCATATTTAAGCCCCAGTGCAAAGGCTTCTTCTGCTTCCGGATTGGGATAAGAAACAGTGGGGAAATCACCATTTGGTTTTTCCTGTTCCGGAACAACAAATACATGCTTAAAACCAAGTTCTTTCAGGATTCTCTGAACCGGAAGGTTGCCTGTACCATGAAGCGGCGTGTAAATAATCTTAAGATTATCTCCTTCTGCATCAATAGCTTCCTGATGAAGAACATAAGATTTCAGAACTGCATTGTATTTATCATCAATTTCAGATCCGATAATGGTCAGAAGGCCTGCATCCAAAGCAGCCTGCTTGTCCATTGTCTTAACTTCTTCCCATTTTTCAACGGCACGGACAGCATTTGTAATACCAGTGTCATGGGGCGGTGTGATCTGAGCACCATCTTCCCAATAAACCTTGTAGCCGTTATATTCCGGCGGGTTATGGCTGGCTGTAATATTGATACCGGCGATACATCCCAGGGTTCTTAATGCAAAGGAAAGTTCCGGTGTAGGACGAAGTGATTCAAAATAATAAGCCTTGATGCCATTAGCAGCCAATGTCAGGGCAGCTTCCATAGCAAATTCCGGAGACATATGACGGGAATCATAAGCAATGACAACGCCTTTGTCCTGTCCCTTCTGGGAAACAATGTAATTAGCCAGACCCTGTGTCGTCTTTCTAACTACATAAATATTCATGCGGTTTGTACCGGCTCCGATGATACCTCTAAGACCTGCAGTACCAAACTGAAGACTCATATAAAATCTTTCTTTGATTTCTTTGTCATCATTGGCGATGGCACGCAGTTCTTCTTTGGTTGCTTCATCAAAATACGGCTCGTTCAGCCAGGATTCGTATACCTCACGGTAATCCATGTTCAATCCTCCCTTAGGATAATTTTTTACATTTTTAAGCATCTGTGCTTTGTTTATGTTTTGTGCAAGTTCACACATTTAAAGCACTTTTGTTATACTTTTTTATTATAATCTTATAAATTTTACAGGTCAAGAAGCACCGCTAAATCGGTTAAATTTATCTCACTTGTTTTGCTTTAATTATCCCAGTGAAGGTGGTGCAGTTCCCCCTGTTTTTCCATATCTTTGAAATTTTTCTGACGCAGAGCCTCATAAAGAATTACAGAAACAGAATTGGAAAGATTGAGGGATCGTTCGTTTTCAAGCATGGGAATACGAATGCAGCGTTCCGGATGCTGAATCAGAATTTCTTCCGGAATACCGGCACTTTCTTTTCCAAACATAATATAGCAGTCATCTTCATATTCCACATCCGCGTAGGTCTGGCGTGCCTTGGTAGTGGCGAACCAGATTTTCGCATCAGGATGC
>CAVDGK010000134.1:0-5466 GCA_963607995.1 Oscillospiraceae bacterium
AAGAAAGACCCTCGAGGAGGCCGGTACTTAATGAGTTCGAGCCATAGCGATGAAAGAATTTAGTACCGCTGCTCGACGAGCAGAGCGAGAGCGTGTCTCTCCGAGCAGGTGTGTAAAAGACCTGCTCGTACGAATCAAAAAGCCTATACTTTATTCTTGTTCTTCTTCAGCTACAACAGCGATTCCCAGTTCTTCCAGCTGCTTATCATCAACCAGATCCGGTGCATTGGTCATAAGATCAGATGCATCCTTAACCTTCGGGAATGCGATAACATCGCGGATCGAATCCCGGCCTGTCAGGATCATAACCAGACGGTCAAGTCCATAAGCCAGACCTGCATGAGGTGGAACACCATACTTAAAAGCAGTCAACAGGAAACCAAACTGGCTTTGGGCCCTCTCCGGTGTAAAGCCAAGAACTTCCAGCATCTTGGACTGAATGTCATCACGATGAATACGGATGGAACCACCACCGATCTCTGTACCATTCAAAACGATATCGTAAGCTTCGGCACGAACACTGCCCGGATCAGAATCGATATTCTCCCAATCCTCTTCCATAGGCATGGTAAATGGATGATGCATAGCCTGGAAACGATTTTCTTCATCACTCCATTCAAGAAGCGGGAACTCTGTGATCCAAACAAAACGGAAAGCGTTATGATCAATAAGTCCCATTTCCTCACCCATTTCAAGACGAATAGCTCCAAGAGCAGCACGGACAACCTTCAGTTTATCAGCCACAAAGACAAGAAGGTCTCCATTTTCAGCATCCATAGCCTTCTTAATAGCTTCAAGACCTTCTTCGCTAAGGAACTTGGCAAAGGAAGACTTCACCGTGCCATCTTCCTGGATTGCAAGGTATGCCATACCCTTGGCACCATAAAGTTTGGCTGTCTCAGTCAGTTTATCGATACGCTTTCTCGGCATACCGCCCTGACCCTTTAAGTTAAGACCACGGACCTTCTGTCCGGCTGATACAGCATTTTCAAAGACAGAGAAGCCACAGGATGAAACCACATCACTGATATCCTTAATCTTAAGTCCAAAACGAAGATCCGGCTTATCTGAACCATAGCTGTCCATAGCTTCCAGCCATGTCATACGTTCAATGCCATTTTCAGCAATATCTTTTGCAGCTTTTGCAACACCTTCTGCGATTTCCTTCGGGAAGTCAAGCTCCGCATAGGCTTTATCCATGCTCTCCAGAAGATTCTGGAGAAGACGTGTATTCACATCCAGAACATCGTCAATATCAACGAAGGAAAGTTCCATGTCAACCTGGGTAAATTCCGGCTGACGATCAGCTCTTAAATCTTCATCACGGAAGCATCTGGCCATCTGGAAATAACGATCATATCCTGAGCACATAAGAAGCTGTTTAAAAAGCTGAGGTGACTGAGGCAGAGCATAAAAGCTTCCGGGATGAACACGAGAGGGAACCAGGTAATCACGGGCACCTTCCGGTGTACTTTTAATCAGACAGGGAGTTTCCATTTCAAGGAAACCTTCACCATCGAGGAAACGTCGGATTGTCTGAACGATACGGTTTCTTAAGATCAGATTTCTCTGAAGTTCAGGACGTCTCAAATCCAGATAGCGGTATTTAAGACGAATCTCGTCCTTAGTTTTAATATTGTCCTCAACCGGGAATGGCGGTGTCTCTGATTCAGACAAAATACGGAAGGATTCAGCGACCACTTCGATTTCACCTGTCTTAAGATTCGGATTTACGGCACCGCTTCTCTTTGCCACTGTACCCGTTACAGCTAAAACAAATTCTGAACGGATTTTGCCTGCCTTTTCAAAGACAGCCTCGTCCAACTGGCTGCTGTCAAAAATAATCTGCAGAAGACCTGAACGATCTCTTAAATCAACAAAGACGATCCCGCCTTTATTTCTTGCCTTGGCTGCCCATCCCATGACGGTAACCTTATTTCCGATATTGGCAGATGTCAGTTCTGCACAGCGGGCTGTTCTCTTAAGCCCTTTCATACTTTCAGCCATTGAAATACTCCTTTATCTCCGTATAGCCTTCTTCCGTCAGCTGTTCCTTCTGGAACTTACGGTTTTTCTTCATCATACAGACCGAAACATTTTTGCCTTCGCTTCTTAAAGCCTGGGCTTCGCGAATAACGGCACTCAGCTTTTCAGCCGGCATTTTCTTCTCTACAAGGAAAGCAATCTTTTCTTCACTTCCCGGAACTTTAAAGCCTCTTTCCATCAGAAGCATGATAATGCGTTCGAAACCAATGGAAAATCCGCAGGCCGGCGTTTCCTGACCGGTAAACTTACCAATCATGGTATCATATCGGCCACCGCCGCCAACACTGCCGCCAAATTCATCCATAGCTATCTCAAAGATAGGCCCGGTATAATAAGACATGCCGCGAACCAGTGTCGGATCAAACTGAATACGGAAATCGCCTGTCTTTAATTCATCAACCGTACTGATAATAGTGGGCAGATCGTAAGCAGGTTTTGCTTCCTTAAAGACTCCCATAAATTTGTCAGCCAGCTCTGCACTGAAATTTTCAGCCAGTTCTGCACATACACCATCTTCTCCAATTTTATCCATTTTGTCCAGGGTAATGAAGACACTATCGTACTGATCTTCTGCAAATCCGGCTTCTCTTGCCATATCCTTTAAGATACGGCGATCGTTGATACGAATGGTAAAATTCTTGAAATCCAGTTTAAGAAGTGCTGTGGATGTTGCCAAAATCAGTTCGATTTCAGCTAAAGATCCGGCCTCTCCCAGAATATCGATATCGCACTGGGTGAACTGTCTGAAACGACCTCTCTGGGGCCGGTCGGCACGCCATACCGGTCCGATTTGAAGAGCCTTAAAAGGTGACGGCAGTTCATTGGCATGATTTGAATAGTAACGGGAAAGAGGCAGGGTCAAATCATAACGAAGACCGGAATCTGTTACATCAGCCTCCGTCTTTGCTGTATCAAGATGAAGCTTTTCACCTCTTTTTAAAATTTTAAAAATGAGCTTTTCATTATCGCCCCCCTGCTTGGAAAGCAGGTTTTCCACATGCTCTACGGCTGGTGTTTCAATGGATGAAAATCCAAAGCCGGCATAGGTTTCACGGATCATGTTAATGACATAATTACGGATCGCCATCTCTTCCGGCATGACATCCTTCATTCCATTAACCGGTTTTTTGATCAGTGCCATTCTATATTTTCCTCCTCAAAGTGATATTGATATGAAGTTCCAACCCGATGAATAAGGCGTTGGAAATTCAGGAATACATTCAAGTCATAATGCTGTATTTCTTCGATCATCATCTGCAGGGCATCTTCCTGTGAGCACTGGGTTCTGTAAGGACGATCTGTGGTTAACGCTGCAAAGACATCGCATACCCGGATAATACGGGCTCCAAGATTAATTTCTTTTCCCCGCTGTCCATGGGGATAACCCGTTCCATCATAATTTTCATGATGATGCAGAACCATATCCAGAATATTAATGGGATAATCCATGTCATAGAGAATCTTCCATGAAAGCCGGGCATGATCACGAACATATTTCATTTCCTGAGTAACCAACACGTTTTCGTCGATCTTTTCTGCAGATTCTGCCTGCACACATAACTTTCCCAAATCATGAAGAAAAGCTGCAAGGGCAATGTCATATACCATCTCGGGATTCAGCTTCATTTCATTAGCTGTTGCCCTCGCAAGACGGCTGACATAGATGCCATGCTCCAGTTCTTCCTTTAGATTATAATCGACAATGTGTATTTTTTGTTGATTTTCTTTTTCAATTTCTAATCTTTCCATAACGTGCCGTCTGTTTTTCTGGCAATCAGTTCATCCACTCTTTCGATGTACTGGGTAACATTTTTGGGATTTAATATGCGTTCAATGTGGCCGTCACTCTTTAAAACTTTCGTCGAAGAACCGGCTCCGCAGGCCAGGATATTTTCCTGTTCTTCCATAATCAAAATATTATAGAGACCTTCTTTTCCTTCCCTGGCATATCCCACATTTTCAAGATTGCCCCGCATATTTTTCTGTCTGTATAAATAATAAGGACTCATGCCCATTTTACGGGCAGCCTCTTCAGCCATTTCCATGATAGCTTCCGAATTATTAAGGGAGCGGGTTTCATTTTCCTTCTGAAGTGTCATTCTGGATGCTCTTTTAAGGGCAAGGGAATGAACTGTCAGGGAATCCGGTGAAAGCTTCGCGATTTCGGAAAGCGTATAGGCAATATCCTCTTCTGTTTCCTCCGGCAGCCCCATAATAATATCCATGTTAATATTATCAAAACCAAGGCTCCTGGCCAGATGAAAAGTATTTCTGATATCATCCGCCGTATGCTTCCGTCCTACCAGCTTTAAGGTCTTGTCATTCATCGTCTGGGGATTAATGGAAATGCGGCTGATGGGATGACGGGCCATAATCCGAAGCTTCTCTTCTGTAATGGTATCCGGACGACCGGCTTCTACAGTATATTCACTGACTTTATCTGTCGGCAGATAGTGGTCAACCATGCTTAAAAGTCTCTCCAGTGCCTCCTCATTCAGAGACGTTGGAGTTCCGCCGCCTATATAAATGGTATGAAGGGGTTTTTTGATGCATCCCAAAAGTCCCTTCATTTCTTTTTCCAGCGTAGTCAGATAATCATCAATGGAATTTTTCCATATATCCAGAGGACTGGCTGAAAAAGTGCAATAAGAGCAAATGCTAGGGCAGAAAGGAATGCCGATGTAAAAACTCAAGCCTTCTCCCAGCTCATCCATAAGTCTTTTTTCTTTTTCTACAATTTCGATGGCAAGATGTGCTTTTTTCTCTGAAACCAGATATTCCTCTCCCAGTTCATGAAGAATTTCATGCCTGTTCTTTCCTGCCATAAGACTTCTCATGGCAAGTTTGGTAGGACGAATACCGGACAATGTTCCCCAGGGAAGATCTTTTCCTGTTTCCTTGCTAAGCCGGTGATAAATTTCCCTTTTCAGGATATTTTTTCCTTCCAGCCTGTCCTCGTATTCCGGAATGGAAATCTCTAAAATCTTATCCCATACCTCTTTTACTTTTTCGTCATCCTTCGTGAAAGTTGCCACTTCGTCCTCGGGATAAAAACTCTTTACCAGGGAATAAATATCATAAAAGAAATCATCCCTGTCACATATAACAGCTATCTTCATATTCCCGGATTATATTTCTTTTCATAGGCCATTGATGTTACCGGACCGTGTCCCGGAAGAACATCTGTCTCATCCGGCAAAACAGCCGCCAGCCTTTTAAGACTCTTTCTCATTTCTTCATCGGATCCTGTAGGCAGGTCGCACCGTCCGTAGCTCCCTTTAAATAAGGTATCTCCTGCCAGAAGAAGATTTTCTTCTCTTATATAATAGCAGACAGAACCGGCCGTATGCCCCGGGGTTTCGTAAACCTTCATTCTGATGCCCGCCGGGGTGATTTCCTCTTCGTCTCTTACGGTAATAT
>CAVDGK010000135.1:0-5463 GCA_963607995.1 Oscillospiraceae bacterium
TCTTCCAAAGCCTTCGGGAAAATATAGAAAGTGCCCCCCGGTTTAACCACGGAAAATCCCATGTCTGTCAGTGCATCATAAAGAATATTCATGTTATTCTCATAAACAGACAGATCACTGGTCTCATCGATAACTTTTGCCACAGCCAGCTGGGCTGTCGATGCCGGGCAGTTATGACCGATACCACGACTGATCTGGCCCATAATGACGGCCAGAATATCCGCATCCGTCGCTCTGGGATTTACGGCTACATAACCAATTCTTTCTCCCGGAAGAGATAAACTCTTTGAGAATGAATAGCAAGACAATGTATTATCATAGAACTTGCTGGGATAAGGACTGTCCGCGCCCGCAAAAACAATTTCACGATAAGGTTCATCAGAAATAAGGAAAATATCGTGGCCATATTCCTTCTGCTTCTCTTCCAGAATAGATGCCAGCTTCTGAATGGTCTCTGTATTGTAGGCAATACCGGAAGGATTGTTGGGCGTATTAATAAGAACCGCTGCCGTCTTTTCATTAAGAGTCTCTTCGAAAGCCTCAAAGTTAATCTGGAAAGTCTCCGTATTTGCCGGAACGATTTTCATCACTGCACCAGTCCGGCCAATATACTCATGATATTCCGGGAAGAAAGGGGCAAATACAATGATTTCGTCACCCGGCTTTGTGACCAGACGGAAAGCATGGGCTAAAGCACCGGCTGCACCGCTGGTCATAAAAATATGCTTTGTTTCATAATCCATTCCAAAACGTCGATTTAAGCTTTCAGCCACAGCTGTTCGAACGGATTCGATGCCAAGAGATGGACTGTAACCATGGATTGCCATGGGATTTTCTTCTTCATACATCTTTATAACCGTATCAGTATAATCCTGTGTACAGGGAACGCTTGGATTGCCAAGACTGAAATCAAAGACATTTTCATAACCGATTTCCTTGCCTCTTTCTGTTGCATATTCGCTGAGTTCCCGGATAATAGATTTACCCTGCAGCATTTTCTTGTAAGATTCATTGATCATGATTCTTTTCTTCTCCTTTTTTAAGCCATAATTTTCGCACTGAGTGCGGTCGCTTGCGACATAATTCTTCTTCACACGAGTGGGGTCTACACTCCGTTCCAGTCAGTGCTAAGCCATCGTCCACCGGACGATGAGCCCTCCTGCGAAGCGTTTTTATCGTATAGGAACGAAGTTTCCTGTACGATAAAATAGGTGTGCAAAACATCTCTTAAAAGCAGACTTTCGTCCAATTCTCCCTGACATAGCCTCTATTGCAGACTTACCACTGATTCACGACATGATCCGGCATCTCGCCTTTTTCAATGGCCTCAATAGCTTTCCATACCATATCATATCCTCTCTTAAAGGAAGACTTTGTAATACCGCCCACATGACAGCTGAGAATCAGTTTATCTTCAATTTCCATCTCTCCCTGAAGAAGCACATTATCAGACTGAACCGGTTCACCGGCAATGCAGTCAAGACCGGCACCGGCAAGATGACCTGATCTTAATGCATCAAGAAGTGCCTTGGAATCCACCAGTTCGCCTCTTGCCGTATTGACAAGGTAAGCGCCCTCCTTCATTTTATCAAAGAAAGCTTTATCTGCCATATTCATGGTGTCCGGTGTCACCGGTACCAAAAGGCTTACAATATCGCTTTCGGCCAAAAGCTCATCCAGCGGCTTGTATGTAACATTTAAAGAAGTCTCTTCTGCCTCACTCTTTCTGTGACGACAATAATAAATGACACGAGCGCCGAAGGCATTTGCTAATTTGGCTGTCTCTTTTCCAATATCACCCAGACCCACCAGACCAATGGTGCAGTCTGCCATTTCTTTCAAAGTACCGTTAAGCATATGGCTTTCCTTAACTTCGATCTGTCTTCCTTCTCTGACAGCTCTGTCCCCCGTTACAAAGGACCGAAGCAGGCCCAGCATAAGGAGAATGGTCTGCTCGGCTACAGCCGTGGCATTCATTCCCTTGCAATTACAAACCGGAATACGTCTTTCTGCTGCAGCCTTCGTATCAACACCCTGGTAACCAACACCTTCTGAATGAATCATTTTCAGATTTGGCATCCTGGCGATGACATTTGCCGAAACCTTAGAGATCGCATCCACAATCACCACATCAGCATCTCCGCCAGCCTCAAGAAGCATTTCGTCCGTGGCATCCACCGGTACATAAACAAATGTATGAGATGCATACTTTGCCGGATCTGAATTTTTCTTTAATCTGCCTTCTTTTCCAATAACTAAAATTTTCATCCCCATTCCTGTCCTTTTATTTTTTTGATGTAGATTTAAAATCTCTCATACACATCATTATATTCTTTGTTCATCCCAGACCTTTTGACACAATACAGTCATAATGCCTGTGAAAGATATTTCCCCAATAATACCCATATGCTACACACTTTTCGATTTCGCAATCCTAAAAGCACTCATATAATAACACATGAAAACCATTTCAAGATCCAATATACTCAATATCTTTCCCATTTTATACTGCAGATATGTTATGATAAGGAGAATAAAAAATAAATACAAAAATTAAGCAACTACTTGACATAGTATTCATAACTACATATACTCTATATCAATGATGAAAATATTTTTATGCGAATACATCATAACATTAATAGAGACATGTTTTATGTCTTGGCTTAAAGAAATGCCTTCGCGAATCCTTTAAATTCAAAGGCATCAAATGGAGAAAATTATGTTCCGTATAATCGTTGATTCAGCTGCAAACCTTCCGGCAGAAGTTGCCCGCCGTTATGACATTGACGTTCTTTCCTTTGTCAATTACATTGACGACAAGCCTCTCGTCTGCTTCAATCCGGATTTGACTCCGGAAGAAGAAAGAGAGCAGGGAAAGAAATATTATGATTCCATGCGTCAGGGGCTAAACGTCAAAACCGGTCTTATCAGCAGTGGTTCCTTTGACGAGGCCTTCCGCAAAGTCCTGGAAGGCGGCGAGGATGTCCTCTATTTTTCGCTGAGCACCAACATCAGTGGAACTTACAATTCAGCACGCATCGGTGCCGAAGAAGCAGAATCTGAGGTTAATAACGGACACAAAGTTTATCTCATCGATTCCTTAAACGCTTCTCTGGCTCAGGGTATCCTGGCTATCTATGCCAGCGAAATGAGAGCCAAAGGCATGAGTGCTGAGGAAGCTGCTAAGGAACTTGCCACCTATCCGGCTCGCATGAATGGCGTCTTTACCGTAGGCGATCTGAAATATCTTGCCAAAACAGGTCGTGTCAAAAACATCACGGCTCACCTGGGTAATATTCTCAGCATCAAACCGATTTTATATGGAAACAAAGACGGCTACATCGTTTCCCTGACCAAGTGCCGCGGTCGGAAAGCAGCGCTTCGTACGCTGGTTTCTATTGTTTGCAATAATATCGTTGATCCGGAAAATCAAATCATTGGTATTGCCCATGCAGATGCTTACGAAGATTCTCTCTATGTCATGGAGGAAATTCAGAAGCAGATCAAAGTCAGAGACTTTATTAATACCACTTATGATTACTGCACTGGAAGCCACGTTGGCCCGGATACCATCGCTCTCTTCTTTATGGCTAAAGACAGAGAACTGCAGTTTTAATTGTTTCAGCGAATGTTGTTTAAAAAAATGATTCCGTTTTTAAGAAAGGCTGTCATACCCAAAAATGGTATGGCAGCCTTTTTGACTGTTTAACTCTATGAAAAATATTCGTAATTAACTTCACTTTGTCATTGTGTTTTAGAAATTTCCTGATTAAAACATCTCGTGTAAGCACCTTTTCATCGCAGTTCTAATCCTATCCGTCATCCAAACTCTCTTTGAACACACTTCAATGCCGCCACGAGGACTTTGTCCATGTCATAATATTTATATTCTCCCAGCCGACCGCCAAAGATGACATTATTTTCCTTCTTTGCCAAAGCGGCATATTTTTCATAAAGGGCATTATTTTTTTCATTATTGATGGGATAGTAAGGTTCCACACCCGCCTTCCACTCAAGTGGATATTCCCTGGAAATAATTGTAGTTGGCTGTTGACCGAATTCAAAATGCTTATGCTCAATGATACGGGTGTAGGGCACTTCTCGATCCGTATAGTTCACCACTGCATTTCCCTGATAATTTTCCATAGCCAGCTCTTCAGTCTCAAATCGAAGGGAACGATATTCCAGCGGTCCATAACAGAAGTCGAAATACTCATCAATCTGACCGGTAAAAAGGATCCGGCTATAAGAAATTTCTTCTCCATTCGACAGAGTTGTCTCCACAACGTAATCCTTCTTTCCATCTAATGCCGGATTCTTTATTTCTCTCTTCTTTTCCCGTGCCCGAAGTGCTAAGAAATCCTCTCCTGTCCGGACATCCACGCCTTCCAGCATCTTTTCGATGATGGGCGTATAGCCGCCTTCCGGAATACCCTGAAAGCGGTCGTTGAAATAATTATTATCATAAGTAAAGCGAAGCGGAAGGCGCTTGATGATAAAGGCTGGAAGATCTGTGCAGGAGCGACCCCACTGCTTTTCCGTATAGCCTTTTACCAGCTTTTCGTAGACATCCCGGCCTACCAGCGACAGGGCCTGCTCTTCCAGATTTTTAGGTTCACAAATATCACATTCTGCCTTCTGCTTTTCTATGATTTCCTTGGCTTCCGCAGGAGTTTTGATGTTCCACATTTTGCTGAAGGTATTCATGTTAAAGGGCAGGTTATAAAGTTCGTCCTTATAAATGGCCACGGGGGAATTTATATAATGATTGAAACGGGCAAACTGGCTGATGTAATTCCAGATTTTTTCATCCGACGTATGGAAGATGTGGGCACCATAAACATGTACATCAATATCATGTACTTTCTTTGTGTAAATATTTCCGGCAATATGATCTCGTTTATCAATGACAAGCACCGAGTTGCCACGTTTTTTTGCCTCATAGGCAAATGTGGATCCAAAAAGCCCCGCACCCACAACAAGATAATCGTAGTGTTTCATATATAAAAGCTCCCATTATTGTCACAGATATTCGCAACAAAGTTTGCTGCCTGCTTATATAAAAGTTTTACCATTAATGAAGCGATTTTCAAAATTTGAGAGAAGTCAGACATTTTCCCTAATATCAAAATCAGCAATTAATTTTATGTCAACTTTTTCATTTTCAAATGTTTCTTTACATTTCTACCTTACCACAAGCCCAGCCAAATTTCAGTGATTAATACGCATTTTCAAAAACAAAAGAGCCGGATTTCTCCGACTCTTCTGCATTACCTTTTTAAGGATTTATCCTCTTCTTTTTCTGCTGTATCTTGCACCGCAGATACCGCCAATTGCCAGAACCATCAGAACGATCCAAAGTGCGATATTGGAATCATCGCCTGTCTTCGGAGTTGTTGATGGTGTATTAGATGGCGTGTTGGACGGCGTGATTGAAGGTGTAATCGATGGTGTAATCGA
>CAVDGK010000136.1:0-5437 GCA_963607995.1 Oscillospiraceae bacterium
TCAGCATACAGATCAGGAAACAGGCCAGACCATTATCGCAGGTATGGGCGAGCTTCATCTGGAAATCATCGTTGACCGTCTTCTTCGTGAATTCCACGTAGAAGCAAACGTTGGTGCTCCCCAGGTTGCTTACCGTGAAACCATTACAGTTCCGTCTGATATCGACAGCAAGTATGCTCGCCAGTCAGGTGGTAAAGGTCAGTACGGTCATTGTAAGGTTCGCTTCTCAACCATGGACTTCAATGGCGAGAACCTTTATGAATTCAAGAACAGCGTCGTAGGTGGTAATATTCCGAAGGAATATATCCCGGCTATTGATGATGGTATTCAGGAAGCTATGAAGGCCGGTTCTCTGGGTGGTTACCCGGTTATCGGTATCGTGGCAGATGTCTACGATGGTTCTTTCCATCCGGTCGACTCTTCTGAAATGGCATTCCACATCGCTGGTTCTATGGCTTTCAAGAAGGCTATGGAACAGGGTCAGCCTTGTCTCCTTGAACCGATCATGAAGGTTGAGGTTACCACACCGGCTGATTATATGGGCGATGTCATCGGTGATGTCAGCTCACGTCGTGGTACAGTCCTTGGCATGGAAGATGTTGGTAATGGTAAGCAGATCAAGGCTTACGTACCGCTTGCTGAAATGTTCGGATACGCTACAGACCTTCGTTCCAGAACACAGGGTCGTGGTAACTATTCAATGTTCTTCGAGAAATATGACAAAGTACCGAAGAATATCATGGATAAAGTACTGGGCAAGAAGGCCTAAGACGCGACAAAAAGCCTTGCAAATGGCGTAAATATGCATTACAATCAATTTTAGTGTTCACGCTAAGAATTTTTACGCGAGTTATGAGCCAAGTGGCCATGCTTGCATGGCATTTGGCGAATGCCGCGTTAACGAGGAAAACAGAAAACTGTTTCCAAAGTATCTCTACACCCATAAAGGGCATATCTATAGGAGGATATATTTAAAATGGCAAAGCAGAAATTTGAAAGAACAAAACCGCATTGCAACATTGGTACCATCGGCCACGTTGACCATGGTAAAACAACACTGACAGCTGCTATTACAGAAGTTCTGGCAAAGAAGGTTCCCTGCGCTGGTAACCAGTTCGTAGACTTCGCTAACATCGATAAAGCTCCGGAAGAAAGAGAACGTGGTATCACTATCCAGACAGCTCACGTTGAATATGAGACAGAGAAACGTCACTATGCTCACGTTGACTGCCCGGGACATGCTGACTACGTAAAGAACATGATCACTGGTGCTGCTCAGATGGATGGTGCTATCCTTGTTGTTGCTGCTACTGATGGTGTTATGGCTCAGACAAAAGAGCACATCCTTCTTGCTCGTCAGGTAGGTGTTCCGTCAATCGTTGTCTTCATGAACAAGTGCGATATGGTTGATGATGAAGAACTTCTTGAACTGGTTGATATGGAAATCCGTGAACTCCTTAACGAATATGAGTTCCCGGGCGACGATACACCGATCGTTCAGGGTTCTGCTCTGAAAGCTCTGGAAGATCCGGACAGCGAATGGGGCGACAAGATCATGGAACTTATGGATGCTGTTGACAGCTGGATCCCGAACCCGGTTCGTGATACAGATAAGCCGTTCCTTATGCCGGTTGAAGACGTCTTCACAATCTCTGGACGTGGTACTGTTGCTACAGGCCGTGTTGAAAGAGGTACTCTGAAGCTTAACGATCAGGTTGAAATCATCGGTATCAGAGAAGAAAACAAGACTTCTGTTGCTACTGGTATTGAGATGTTCCACAAGCTTCTGGATCAGGCTGAAGCTGGTGATAACATCGGTGTTCTTCTTCGTGGTATTGAACGTACTGGTATCGAAAGAGGCCAGGTTATCGCTAAGCCGGGCACAGTTACTTGCCACAAGAAATTCACAGCTCAGGTTTACGTTCTGACAAAAGATGAAGGTGGTCGTCATACACCGTTCTTCAACAACTATCGTCCGCAGTTCTACTTCAGAACAACAGACGTTACAGGTATCATCACTCTTCCGGAAGGAACTGAGATGTGCATGCCGGGCGATAACGTTGAGATGACTATCGAACTTATCCACCCGATCGCTATGGAACAGGGTCTTACTTTCGCTATCCGTGAAGGTGGTAGAACAGTTGGTTCAGGCCGTGTTGCTACAGTCATCGAATAATTCGAAATTTAATAAGATAAGTTAATCTTATAGAACCGTCACTGCAGGGTTACCTGTGGTGGCGGGTTTTTAATATCATCGGAATGAAACTATTTATGTATCTGCGGGATATAAAAAGTTCTTTTTTCTTTATATAAACAGGCTAACTTTGGATGTACTATGCACTTGATATGGAAGAGCGAAAAAAATACCATGCGAAACAGAAAGTGACATTTCGCATGGTATTTTCTTAGTTTATTTTATAGAAAAAACTAAATGCTCTTTTTAAGAATGCATAGTTATGATACAATTAATCCAAATTAAACATTTTAAGATGTCGTAAAGCTAACGAGTCAGTCACTTTTGCGGGATTAATGATGTCATGATTTAGAGTTGTACTAATTATTTGGTATTAGTCGACAGAACGATGAACGGAAAACTCATATTCCACAAAAATTAATAAAGATAAAAAATGGACCTTTTGCTAAAAATAAAAACACTTCATTAATGTATAGAGAAGTATTTTCTCTTTTGTTTAATTTTTTGAGGGATAAATTACATAATGATTTTAGTGAGATTCTAATTATCTAATATTAGCTGTTGAAAATGTTAAAGAAATCTGAAACCTCAAAAAATTGTGATTAAGCCAATTCAACTACTGAAAAAGTCTGAAAATAAGATAAAATTTCAAGGAATAGAAAGGAATTTAAACCTTCCTAAAAATTTTTAGGGGGGGTATGGCATGAGAGAGGAAGCAAGAAAAAAGAACAATCGTTTTGATCATTCAAGAGCTGAAGATAAGGCCGTAATTAAGTGGCCACTTACAGTGTATGATTTACTTATATATGCAGCGACAGTGTGCGTGCTTTTGATTTTGTATCGGGGAAATGAAAACCTGGATTTCGTAGGTACCCTTGAACAAATCTGCATTTCTCTGGGCTGCATTTTTTTTGCGCGTCTTATTGGTAATGTTTATGGACAAATCTGGCGCTATGGCGGCATTCAGTGCTACATTCGCCTACTTTTTTGTGATACGGTAGCATTCTTCTGCTATTTAGGCATTGAACTTATACTGCCTGTGAGAAGAATCAGCTTTGCCCGCCTCCTTTCCATTTGTTGTATAAACCTTCTGGGCTCACTGACCATTCGTATGATTTACCGTTATGCCTATAAGTGTGGCAATACGGAAACCAGAAAAGGGCGCTTTTTGTATCGTCTGCT
Source organism: Oscillospiraceae bacterium (assembly GCA_963607995.1). Classification (GTDB taxonomy): domain Bacteria; phylum Bacillota; class Clostridia; order Lachnospirales; family Lachnospiraceae; genus Chordicoccus. The sequence continues at coordinate 3,377 of CAVDGK010000136.1, forward strand.
CCGTACCTTCTCAGGCATCAAACCTGAAGATACCAGAGAAAATCAGAAAATCAAAGTGGCCATTATTGGCGCAGGAAATGTCGGCGTCAGCCTGGCAGATGAACTTCTTTCTAATGAAGAATCGTCCTACGTTCCCCGTTGTTTCATCGATGTCAATAGAGCCAAAGCAGGCCGCTCTATCCATAACATTCCGGTTCTTATGGAAGATGAAATCGGCTTGAAGCGCTTAAAAGCTTACGAAATCCAGGAAATCATCTTTGCCATTCCGTCTATGGATTCGAATAAGAAAAAGTTGCTTTATGAATATTACAAGAAGGCGGGTTATAAATTAAAAGCTTACGATTATCCCACGGTGTACACGCCAGGAAGCAGAAGACAGCTTCGTGAACTTGATATTGAGGAACTTCTCTTCCGTAAGCCTATTACCATATCAGATGAAAAAACTAAAGCCTATTATCGTAATAAAGTAGTGCTTATTACTGGCGGTGGCGGTTCCATCGGTTCAGAACTCTGCCGTCAGCTTGCAAAGATGAGTCCTAAGAAGATCGTTATTCTCGATATCTATGAAAACGGAGCTTATGACGTTCAGCAGGAACTGCGCATCGCCTATGGAAAAAATATCGACCTTGAGATCGAAATTTGTTCCATTACCAATGCAGATGCTCTGGACCGTGTCTTTGCACGCCAAAATCCCAACATTGTCATTAATGCTGCAGCTCATAAACATGTGCCGCTTATGGAACATAACTGTATAGAAGCTATCGAAAATAATGTATTCGGTGCCCTTAACCTGATTGAAACGTGTGAGAAATATAATGTCGAACGATTCATGATGGTTTCAACGGATAAGGCTGTTAATCCGACAAATGTCATGGGTGCTACGAAGCGCATGTGCGAGATGATGGTTCAGACGGCTGCCTTGTATGGCAAAGTGAAATACAGCGCTACCCGTTTTGGCAACGTATTGGGCAGTGCCGGATCTGTCATTCCCCTTTTTAAGAAACAGATTGCCAGCGGTGGTCCGGTTACCATTACTGATAAGAGAATCATCCGTTATTTCATGACAATACCCGAAGCTTCCATGCTGGTTCTTGAGAGTGGAGCCATGGCTGATAATGGAGAACTCTTTGTCCTTGATATGGGTCAGCCGGTAAAAATTCTTGATCTTGCTAAAAACATGATCAACCTTTCGGGGGCCCAGAACATCGAAATCCTGGAAACTGGACTTCGCCCTGGTGAGAAGCTTTATGAGGAACTTCTGGTCAAAACAGAAGAACTGGACAAGACAGAAAACAGTCTCATCTTCATTGAACGGGATAAAGCTCATGATAGTGAGGCTATCAGTAGAAAACTTCAGATTTTGAGAGAAGCATGTGAGTCCGGAGACGATGATATTGCAAGGGAAGCTCTAAGGGAGGTCGTGGAAACATACAGGAGACCTGAAGAAGTGAATGCGGGAGTAAGATAAAAAAGAAATATTGCTCTATGAAATCCGTATAGAAGAAAGAAAAAACTTCGTTGTTACTATGTCTGGAATACTAATACGGTTACCTTCGAAAGTAAAAAAGTATATGGAGTGATAGTGGCATAATAGGGACAACCAAGAAAAAGTCCTTATTTTATGCGGGTTTCGCGAGTTTTGATCTACTTCTAAATTATGAAAAATCTATTGAAGGAAGACAAGATGAGGGAACCGAGAAGGTATGATGGCTTTCTTGGTACTCATTCTTTTGACCCACATTAGATTGAGTAATAATTCCATGGGATGGAATAGTTCAAAGCTCATGCAAGTTGCCAGTAGTAATTGTGTGGGCTTTGTTCGTGTTTTAAAGCACATAATATACAAATGTGCGAAACGACATAAGACAAATGTCTTTTGTAGTTTATACTATAACGGAATGAATCCGTTTTGTTAATAAGGTTACAGCGAAATTCAATATCTTAGTTTAGCTATGATGTAATAAAGAACGATAGTGTTGAGTAGAAATTAAAAGTTAGGAGAGTCTGAAATGGCAGAAACAGTCGTTTGTAACGGAAAAGAAATTATAAAGAGAAATATTC
>CAVDGK010000137.1:0-5434 GCA_963607995.1 Oscillospiraceae bacterium
CAATCGTAATAGATTCTTTTTTATTTCAAGGTCAGAGGCTTAAAGAAGGCCTCATTTTTGACGTAATCAAAAAAATTCATGAATCATCCTTTTGTACTTTGATATTGTTACCAATTTTTTCACGCCTGTAGCTCCCGGATTACAACATTCTACGCGTGTCAGGGCTGTTTGGCCGGGTGATAATATTTTGATAAAATCACATTTATCACTACATCTTTAATGCCCTTCTCCTGCAATCATATGAAGGGCATGTTCCAAGGCACCTATAACAGCAGCAAGATTTTCCCGTGCGCCTTTTTCCGATCCGGGAAGATTGATGATAAGGGTCTTTCCCCGGGTTCCTGCCACGGCACGGGAGAGCATGGCATTGGGTGTAACTTTCAGACTTTCAAAGAGCATGGCCATGGGAATGGCTCTGATTTCTCTTTCGATGACATCCAGTGTAGCCTCCGGGGTGACATCCCGGGGAGAGAGACCGGTACCTCCTGTGGTAATAATAAGGTCGGCTTCCTTTTCGTCTGCACAATTTTTCAGTTCTGCACTTATCTCCGCTCTCTCATCTGGAATAATATTTGTATAAATCACATCAAAACCAGTCTCTTTAAGCATATCACAGACGGCCGGTCCACTTGTATCTTTTCTCAATCCCTGACTTCCCAAGTCGCTGATTGTTAAAACTGCTGCCGTGTAATTCATTATTAATCCTCCTACAAAATAATCTCAATTCGCACGAGCCGGCCTTGAGCAGCCCTGCACGGCAAGACACGCTCCCGCTCCGCTCGTCGAGCAGCGCACGCTAACCTCACTCATCGCCTTCGGCTCGAGTTCGCTAAGCGGCGGCCTCCTCGAGGGTCTTCCTTAGCAGGGTTGCATCGGCCTTGCTCTGTCTATCGCTAAAATCACATTTCATTCTCATCCGCTTTGTTATAGCCCAGCGCCGCCGATATCATTCCAGCTGTATTGCACACCTTTTCAATGGCATTTTTAAATTCCTCAGAATGGGTACTGCGGAACATACCAATGATACCGATGGTATATTCAATTTTATTTTCAGCTGTATAAACAGGAGCAGCTATGGAACGAAGTCCAATTTTGTATTCTCCATCTTCTATGGCGTACCCTCTCTCCCTGCACAGGTCAATTTCCTGCAGAAGGGATGGCATATCCGTTATGGTATGAGGTGTAAACTGGGTCAGCGTCTGGGTCGACAAAATAGCTTCCGCACTGCTCTGCGCCATAGATGAGAGGAAAATCTTTCCCTGTGAAGTGCAATAAGCCGGAAGACGGGCCCCAACTTCTGACACAACGTGAAGACCATCCCTGGCCTCTACCTGGTCCAGGGTAATAATGCAGCCTTCTTCATATATTGAAAGAGTTGCAGACGCGGTGGTTTCCTGAGAAAGCACTTCTAAATAAGGATGAGCAGTCTGGGCAATATTCCAGGACCGCTCAACCTGTCGTCCATATTCAAAAAGCCGCATACCCAGAGTATATTTTCCCTTCGGTGTCTGGGCTACTACGCCATATTCCCGCATAGTGGTCACCAGTCCAAAAACCGTACTCTTTGGATAGCCGCTTTTTTGCGCCAATTCCGTCAAAGACTGGGGTTTCCCGGCTTTTGCCAGAAGCTGCAGTACTTCCATCGCCTTTGCTACTGATAATATCGTATTTCCATCCATTTAATTCTGCCTTTATAAGATTTTCCAAGATGGATTTTTGTCCTACCCGATCAGCGTATTTCATTCGGGTAATTCCGTTCGTCATCTTGGATTTGCACCATCTTCTTATTCTGATTATACTACCCTTATCACTTTTAACTTTAAAAGGTAGCCGAATTACTTTTAAAAATAATCCGATAATATCGAATCATAATGCGATTATATCGTACAAAAAATTTGAGAGCAATGGCGAGATTTGATAAAATCAAAAAAAAATCCGGTACCTTTTTATTTTCATTGAAATGAAGGTATTATGCAAGATTTATACGGAAGAACAATTTCATATCTGCGCATCAGCATTACCGATCTGTGCAACTACCGATGCGGTTACTGTATGCCGGCAGAGGGCGTCGTCAAGCATTCTCACTCCGACATCTGTTCCCTTGAAGAACTGCGGGATATGGCCCGGATGGCTGTTCAATGCGGCATCGAAAAGATCCGCGTCACCGGGGGCGAACCTTTAGTCCGGCGGGGTGTTGTTGATTTCTGCCGGATGCTTCGTGGAATTGATGGTCTTAAAGAGTTATGTGTGACTACCAACGGCTCGCTTCTTAATGAAATGGCTCTGCCGCTGAAGAAAGCCGGTGTCGATCGGCTTAATATCTCTCTGGACACCCTAAAGCCACAGCGATTCCGAGAAATCACCCGAAATGGAAGTCTTGAAGATGTTCTGAATGGGATTGAAGCTGCTGAAAAAGCCGGATTTGAACATTTAAAAATTAACTGCGTCCTTTTAGGAGACATTAATGACGATGAGATAGAGGATTTTGTTCATCTTACAAAAGATCACCCTTGGGAAGTCCGCTTCATCGAACGCATGCCCATGGGAAATGGTCTTGATTTCGGCACTTATATCCCGGCACAAACAGTGCTCGATGGATGTCCCTCTCTCATCAAACTTGAAAATAAAGGAGTTGCCTCTCTTTACCGCCTGCCGGATGGAATAGGCACAATCGGCCTCATAACGCCTATGAGCCATGAGTTCTGCAGTACCTGCAGCCGTCTCCGTATCACGGCAGATGGAAAACTTAAAAGCTGTCTTCATTCTGATAAGGAAATTCCTCTTAGAGGACTTAAGGGCGAGGCCCTTCGAGATGCTATTGTTGAAGGAATTCGCAAGAAGCCTCCTCAGCACCATTTAAATGAAGAAGGCAGAACGGAAACCCATCGCACCATGAATCGGATTGGAGGCTGAACAGAATGGAATTAACACATTTTAATGAACAGGGACGAGCCCACATGGTAGATGTCAGTAAAAAGCCAGTAACGTCCCGCATTGCCCGGGCCACGGCATCTGTTTTAATGGCACCGGAAACCATGAAGAAAATAAAGGAAGGCTCCATTGGCAAAGGTGATGTCCTTGCTGTTGCCCAGATAGCCGGTATTATGGCCGCAAAGAAAAACAGCGACCTGATTCCCATGTGCCACCCTCTTCTGCTCACGAAGATTAATATTACTTTCGAAGCTGAGGACGAGGTTCTTCACATTTTCAGTGAAGTGTGCTGTAAGGGCGAAACCGGTGTGGAAATGGAGGCCCTGACAGCTGTCAGTGTAGCCGCTCTTACGGTTTACGATATGTGTAAAGCAGTTCAAAGAGATATGCGCATTACCGACATTCACCTTCTTTATAAAGAGGGTGGAAAAAGCGGGATTTATGAAGCAGATACTTAGATTTCATCTGAATGATATTCAGAATGAGCATTTGGCAATGAAATCTGCATATAAAAATGCATCAGACAAAGAAGGCTAAATCATGGGCTATGTAACAGCAGTTAATATCAGTGAAAAAAAAGGTGTGCGGAAGCATACCGTTCCATATATCGATTTAAAGACAAATCATGGCATTCTTGGCGATGCCCATGCCGGTAACTGGCACCGGCAGATCAGTCTCCTGGCGGAAGAAAGTGTTGATACCATGCGGGACAAAAGTCCCATTGAGCTGGATACCGGCATTTTCGCGGAAAATATCAACACCAGAGGCATAGATTTAAAAGGACTACCCATCGGCACCCATCTGAAAATTGGTGAAACGGAACTTGAAGTTACGCAGATTGGTAAAGAATGTCATAACGACTGTGCAATCAAGAAAGCAACAGGGAAATGCGTCATGCCTACAGAAGGCATTTTCGCCATTGTTATCCGGGAAGGCCGTATTCAGGCCGGGGATGAAATTGAGGTGATTAAATGAAACTTATTAAAACCACAGAGGCTGTCGGTCATGTTTTATGCCATGACCTGACCCAGATCATTAAAGATGAATACAAGGATGCCCGTTTCCGCAAGGGACACATTGTTACAGAGGAAGATATTCCCGTTCTCCTCAGCATGGGAAAGGAAAATCTCTATATTTATGAAATGACACCGGGAATGGTTCATGAAAATGATGCCGCCGAGCGGCTTCTTGCCTTATGCACCAACGATCATATGACCCGAAGCGAAGTTAAGGAAGGCAAAATTGAACTGAAGGCTGCCTGTGACGGTCTCTTTCGGGTCAACAGCGAAAAGCTTATCGCCGTTAACTCCCAGGAAGATATTATGATTGCTACCCGCAAAGGCAATACACCGGTCAAAAAAGGCGATAAACTGGCGGGCATGCGGGTCATTCCCCTTATTATCGAGGAAGAAAAACTGAAAAAAGCAGAGGAGGCTGCAGGGGATGCGCCTCTCCTTGAACTTCTTCCCTATACAAAAAAGACAGCCTGCATCGTTACCACCGGAAATGAAGTCAAGAAAGGTATTATCAAAGATACCTTTACTCCGGTGGTCATGGATAAACTGAAAGCCTACGGCATTGAAACCATTGCCACGGTTCAGTCAGGAGACGGGGTTGAAAATGTGCGGGATGCCATTCTTGATATGCGCAAAATGAACCCGGATATCATTCTTTGTACCGGCGGCATGAGTGTTGATCCCGACGATAATACCCCAGGCGGCATTCGTGCCACCGGTGCTTCCATCGTCACTTACGGGGCCCCGGTTCTCCCGGGAGCCATGTTTCTTCTGGGATACTTTGATGATGGTACCTGTGTCTGCGGTCTTCCCGGCTGCGTCATGTATGCCAGTGCCACTATTTTCGATCTGGTTCTGCCCCGCATTGCAGCAGGGGTCAGGGTCAGCCGCAAAGACGTGGTTATATTTGGTGAAGGCGGCCTTTGCCTTGGCTGTAAGCCCTGCCATTATCCCAACTGCCCCTTCGGCAAATAGATCTCATCGCATTTCCGTGCCTGGAAATTATAACTGGCTGGAAGCATTTTACCTTGCAGCCTGGCAATTCTCTTTCAGGCATTGTGAACTGCGTTTAGATAAAATTTTTCATAAAGGAAAGGATTTTACAAATGAAAAAGAAAGCACTTTTATCCATCCTGCTTGTAGCAGCTATGACAATGTCTCTTACAGCCTGCGGCAGCAGCTCATCCAGCACATCTGAAACTTCAGACAGCTCCTCCGCTGAAGAATCTTCCAGCGAAGCAAGCTCTGAATCCTCTGAAAGCGAAAGCTCAAGCACGGAAGCTTCTGCAAGTTCTGAGAATGTTGAACTAACAGTCTTTGCTGCCGCTTCCCTGACTGAGTCCCTAACAGCTATCGGTGATGCTTATATGGAAGCTAATCCCAATGTTACCATCAGCTTTAACTTTGATTCATCAGGCAAGCTTCTGACCCAGATCGAAGAAGGTGCTGTCTGCGACCTCTTCATCTCCGCTGCACCGAAACAGATG
>CAVDGK010000138.1:0-5361 GCA_963607995.1 Oscillospiraceae bacterium
AGCCATGGCTCTGGAAAGACAGAATCAGTTCATCGGGAATTTTACCCATGAACTGAAAACCCCCATGACAGCCATTATCGGCTATGCGGATCTTATCCGAAGCGGACGTCTTGAAGGGGAAGATATGCAGGATGCAGCAAATTACATATTTTCAGAAGGAAAACGCTTGGAGAGACTTTCCATTAAAATGCTGGACCTTGTGGTGGCAGGTAAGGACAATACGGAATTAAGCCTTCTTTCCCCAGCCCTTTTTATTGAAAATATTGTAAATCACAGCCGGCCTCTTTGCGAAGAATCGGGTATTTCCATAGAAACGACCCTGGAAGAAGGAAAATGTCGTCTGGAGCCGGATTATTTTTCATCTCTTGTGATTAACCTTATTGAAAATGCCAGACGGGCTATGGCGGAAGGCGGACAAATCCACATTTCCCTTTCCATGACCTCGGAAGGCTGCATCCTGGTGGTTTCGGATAATGGATGCGGCATTCCGGAAGATAAGCTTATGCATATTAAAGAGGCCTTCTACCGGGTGGATAAGGCCAGAAGCCGTTCTTTTGGCGGTGCCGGTCTTGGTCTTACTCTTTGTGATGCCATTGCGAAGATGCACAACGGCAACCTTGAAATTGAAAGCCGTGAAGGCGAAGGTACCAGCGTAAAAGCGGAACTTAAAGGAGGCCGGACATGAAGAAAAAGTGGCTCTTTGGCATCCTGATGACAGCCTTGTGCGTTGCCTTTGGTATTTTCCTGCCCAGTCTGGTATTCTCAAGAACGGATATGAAAACCAAGAATCATTATGGAGGCGGTTATACCCTTGAAAACAGTGAAGGCACTGAATCCAAAAGTATCGTGGAAACCATGCGGAATGTGTCCTTAGGGCAGAACTCTTATAATTACGACACTTCTATGGCTACGATGACAGAAGATGACGTAGAAAGTGCAGCAAAAGAATATCTAAAGGGCATGAATCTGGAAAAACTTGGATATAAGATTCCGGATCTGGATGATGAAACTTTCACCACCAGCTGTGAACTTATGATGACCTTTAAGGATGAAAGTTATTATGAACTGGTTCGGGAAAATCTGGTTTATTTTGATTCGTCTGATACAGGGAATGATGAAACTTCCGAAGAAAGCAATCAGAGTACCGCATCTTACGATACGGTTTTTTCTGTGGTGTGGCGTATGGACATGGAGTTTTCTGATTCGTATAATTTAGTACTTTCAATAGATGATGAAAGTCAGAAGGTAATCCAGATTGAGTTTTATAATAATGGAAATGCCGATGCAGAGGAAACTTCCGGAGAAAGTATGGATACCTACATGGATGAGGTTCTCATTCCATTCTGGACATCCTATTACGGGGTGGAGGCAGAAAGAGTGGATTATACAGATGCCAATCTGGTGAAGATGACGGATCAGGAAGGTGAGTCCGGTATCTTTTCCATCTATACTTCTTCCGGAAATTTTGGCACTTATTTCTGGTGATGCCAAAATGATGGAAAAAAGACGTAAATTGGAAACTCCATTCGGGTATGGTAGTAGAAAGAGGAAAATAAATGGCAACATTTTTTGGTGCAGATGATATATGGACTAAACGCATCGAAGGTGATGAAAAAGAAAAAGTTCTCCTGGTAGGGGTTTGGGAAACCTCAGGTAAGGATTATGAATCGGAAAAAGATTTCCTGCATTCCCTGGATGAACTTTCAGAGCTTTCGGAGGCCTGTCTTCTGGAAGTGGCCGGCATTATTACCCAGCAGCTTCCTAAGGTCAGCAGTGCCCTTTATGTGGGAAGCGGCAAGGCAGAGGAAATAGCTGAGGCTGTGGAAAATATGGGAGCCCAGCGGGTTATCTTTAATGATACTTTATCCCCTTCTCAGCTCCGGAACCTTCAGAAACTTTTGAAAGTGCCTATTATGGACCGGACAAGGCTTATTCTTGAAATCTTTGAAAGAAGGGCCCGCACAAGAGAGGCCAAGCTTCAGGTGGAACTGGCCAAGCTTCAGTACTTAAAGCCCCGGCTTATTGGTCTGTGGGAAACCCAGAACCGACAGGGTGGTGCTTCCGGTTCCATGTCCAGTAAAGGTGAAGGTGAAACCCAGCTGGAAATCGACAGAAGAACCATTGACCATCGTCTGACGGAACTTCGTAATGAACTGAAGGAAGTCAGCCGGGAAAGGGAAGTCCAGAGAAAGAAAAGGCAGAATTCCCGCCTTCCACTGGTGGCCCTGGTTGGATATACCAATGCCGGTAAGTCTTCCATTATGAATGCCATGCTGGAGAAATGGGGCGATGAAGAGACACAGGAAGATCGTAAGGTCTTTGAAGCCAATATGCTTTTTGCGACCCTGGATACCACTGTCCGCCGCATTGAAGTAGAACGGGGCCGGGCCTTCCTTTTGTCCGATACCGTCGGTTTTATTCATAAACTGCCTACGGCACTGGTGGAAGCCTTTAAGTCTACACTGGAGGAAGTGAAGGAAGCGGATCTTATTCTTCAGGTGGTGGATAGTTCCGATGAACATTGCCGGGATCACATTAAGGTGACAAAAGATACCATAGCCGAACTAGGAGCAGGCGGTATTCCGATGGTCACTATCTACAACAAAGCCGACCTCTGTGAAGGGGAGAAGAATTATCCCCGCCGGGGTCTTTCCGAAGGAGATGTGGCCGGCGAGAAAAATCTCAATATTTATATTTCCGCAAAAGAAGATACATCCATTGAATTGCTGACAGAAGTGGTTCTGGAGAGATTGGAAAGCGGATCGGTCACACGGGATTTCCTGATCCCCTATGACAAGGGCATGGTGACTTCCTTCCTTATGGAAAATGCCCGCATTGAAAAAATGGAATATCTTGGCGAAGGCACAGCCATGACAGTTTCCTGTGACAAGGCCATCGCCGATAAAGCAGAAAAAATGCTGAATGCATAGGAGCATGAAAATGAAAAAAATCAAATTAAACGGAAAAAACAAAGTAGCCGCAATCGGTATTGCAGCAGGTGCCGTCATTTTGGCAGCAGCTCTTATTTTCGCTTTTACCAGAGGAAAATCCACTTCCACTGAAGGCGGTGCTTCCGTAACGAAAGTTTCGGATGTTATGAATCCGGGAAATGATACCGGCGTTGTCAACCGTTATGCCGGTGTGGTGGAAGCACAGAAAACCCTTAATGTTGCTGTTAACTCCGAAAAGACTATCTCCGAAACCAAGGTTTCCGAGGGAGATAAAGTCAGTGTGGGCGATGTTCTTTTTTCCTATGATACATCTACCGATCAGGAAACACTGGAGAAAAGCAAACTGGAGCTGGAGAAGCTGACAAACAGCATATCCAACAAGCAGACAGAAATTAACCAGCTTAATGCAGAAAAGGCTAAGGTCTCTTCGGATGAGCAGCTGGATTACACCATCCAGATCCAGAGTGCGGAAATGGAACTGAAGGAAACCGAATATTCCAAAAAGAGCAAGGAAGTGGAAATCCAGAAGCTGGAAGAAAGCATTGCCAATGCAGATGTGAAGGCAACCATGGCCGGTACTATTAAGACCATCAACAAAGAATCCACGGATGCTTACATTACCATTATTGGCGATGGTACTTACAGGATAAAGGGCAAGATCAACGAGCAGAACGTCTCCTCGATTTCCTCCGGTCAGTCCGTTATCGTTCATTCCCGTGTGGATGAGGATAAGACCTGGACCGGTACCCTGACAGAACTGGATACATCCCAGACCGCTTCATCCTCATCGGATTCTTATAGTTCTTCTGATACATCATCCACTTCTTCATCTTATTACTTCTATGTCGATCTTGATGATTCAACAGACTTGATGCTGGGTCAGCACGTTTACATCGAAATGAACTATGGCCAGACGGAAGATAAGGAAGGTATCTGGCTGGATGATGGTTACATCGGCTACAATGATGACGGAACCGCTTTTGTCTGGGTCAGCGAAAATGGCAAGCTTGTTAAGAAGACAGTAGAGCTTGGCAGCCATGATGATAATCTTTATCAGTATGAAATTAAATCCGGTCTGACAGAAGACGATTATATCGCTTACGACGACGGTACTCTGGAAGAAGGCAAGACGGCTTATGTAAATGAAGGAGGTGACAGCAGTGCTGATTGAAATGTCACACATTTACAAAAGTTACAATCAGGGCAAGCTTGAGGTACCTATTCTGAAAGATATTAATTTTTCCATGGATGAAGGCGAATACGTTGCCATTATGGGTCCTTCCGGTTCCGGCAAAACAACCCTGATGAATCTGGTTGGATGTCTTGATCAGGCAACCTCCGGTTCCTTAAAACTTGGGGGAAAAGAGGTAACCACTTTAACGGATGATGAGTTGGCAGATCTTCGGCTTGATACAATAGGTTTTGTTTTCCAGACCTTTGAGCTTCTGCCGAAGGCAACGGCCCTTGATAATGTAGCCCTGCCTTTGACTTATGCAGGTGTAGCCTCTAATATGCGTAAAATAAAAGCCCGTCATGCTCTGGAGAGAGTTGGTCTTGGTGACCGTCTTGATTTTTATCCCAATCAGCTCTCCGGCGGCCAGAAACAGAGAGTGGCTATTGCCAGAGCTATTATCAACAATCCCAAGCTTCTCCTGGCAGATGAGCCTACCGGTGCTCTGGACAGCACCTCCGGCACCCAGATCATGGAGCTTTTCAAGGAATTAAACGAAGGTGGCATGGGGATTCTCATGATCACCCATGACTCAAAAGTAGCCTCCAGAGCCTCCCGTATGGTAACGATACTGGATGGTCAGTTAAAGGGAGCAGAAGAAGTATGAAGAAGAAAAAGAAAATTGTAATCGGTGTTGTTCTGGCTGCAGTTATTGCGGCAGGAACCACCATTGGTGTCAGCGTCAGCAAGACTTCAGCTGCCGTTAAGGTCGTCAGCGTCAGTGAACTGGGGACGGGAAGTGATGAGGGCATTTCTCTTTCCGGAACCGTTACCACCGATGCTACCCAGGATGTCTACAAAGGAACCTACCAGACTATTAAAGAGGTCAAAGTTTCTGCCGGAGATGAGGTTAAGGTAGGAGATGCCCTTGTAACCTATGACTCGGAAATGACTAATCTTGAACTGGAGATTAAGAAACTGGACAAACAGCAGCTGGAACTAAATATACAGCAGACTGAACGTGAGATCACAAAGCTTATGACTTCCGGAAGCGATAGCACAGATAGTGGTGATGACTATATCGATTCGGGTGATGATTACAACGATGATGACTATATCGATGACGATGATAATTATGATGATGTAGATCCGGACGATGGCGAGGATGAGGAACCGACAGAAACACCGACTCCAACGGAAACGCCTACACCAACGCCCACCAAAGAACCTTCACAGGCT
>CAVDGK010000139.1:0-5355 GCA_963607995.1 Oscillospiraceae bacterium
TGTTAAGGTTAAACAGGAAAGCCGTACCCTGGCTACCATTACTTTCCAGAACTTCTTTAATAAATTCGACAAGAAGGCAGGTATGACAGGTACAGCCCTGACAGAAGAGCAGGAATTCCGTGATATTTACGGCATGGACGTTATCTGCATTCCTACTAACGTGCCGGTTATCCGTAAGGATAACAACGATGCCGTCTTCAAGACGAAGAAAGAAAAATACCATGCTGTTGTGGAAGCTGTCAAAGAATCCCATGCCAAGCAGCAGCCGGTTCTGGTCGGTACCGTTACCATTGACGTTTCAGAACATATTTCAAAGCTCCTTAAGAGAGAAGGTATTCCTCATAACGTATTGAATGCCAAGTATCATGAAAAGGAAGCTGAGATCGTTGCCCATGCCGGTGAAGCCGGTGCTGTTACCATTGCTACCAACATGGCCGGCCGTGGTACGGATATTAAGCTGGATGAAGTGGCAAAGGCCGCCGGCGGTCTCCGCATCATCGGTACAGAACGCCATGAATCCCGCCGTATTGACAATCAGCTCCGTGGCCGTTCCGGTCGACAGGGTGATCCGGGTGAATCCCGTTTCTATATTTCCCTGGAAGACGATCTGATGAGACTTTTCGGTTCCGAAAGAATGATGAAGGTCTTTGAAACACTGGGCGTTCCGGAAAATGAGCAGCTTGAGCACAAGATGCTTTCCAGCGCTATCGAAAAGGCTCAGGAGAAGATTGAAAGCAATAACTTTGGTATTCGTAAAAATCTTCTTGAATACGATCAGGTTAATAATGATCAGAGAGAAATTATTTATGAAGAGAGACGCCATGTTCTTGATGGCGACAATATGAAAGATGTCATCCTGAATATGAAGGATGAGGTTATCAAACGTGTTGTAGCACGTGCTTTCACGGATGAAGACCGGACAGATGCTAATCCCCAGACTATCAATCAGGAACTTCGCCCCATTATTCCGGTAGAAGCTTTGACTGAAGAGTCAGTTAAGAATCTGAGCCAGAAAGATCTGACGGAGAAACTCATTGAGGAAGCCAATGCTCTCTACGAAGCCAAGGAGGCTGAATTCCCGGATACGGATAAGATGAGAGAACTGGAGCGTGTGGTTCTTCTTAAGGTTATCGATTCGCACTGGATGAATCAGATCGATGATATGGAACAGCTTCGTCAGGGTATCGGCCTGATGGGCTATGGTAATAAAGACCCCAAGGTTGAATATCGTATGATCGGTTTCGATATGTTCAATGATATGACAAACAGCATTCAGGAAGGTTCGGTGCGCCTGATGTATCATGTTCGTATCGAGCAGAATACGGAACGTGAGGAAACCGTTAAAGCTACCAGTACCAACCGTGGTGAGGAATCTGCACCCAAGCAGATTGTCCGCAAAGATAAGAAGATTTATCCGAATGATCTCTGCCCTTGCGGCAGCGGCCTGAAATACAAGAACTGCCATGGCAGAAAAGGTGCTGCTCCACTGGAATAATTGGAAAAACTGATTTTTTAACAAATTATATGAAGACTCCCGGAATGACCTTAAATCAGGTTTTTCCGGGAGCTTTTACATAGTTATGTGTTGAATGGAAGATGCAGAATGAAAAAGGAAAATACAGCCAATCGAAAATCGAAAGGCTGTATTTTCCTTTTTAGACAATTATGAACCGTTAATCAAATTTCAGACCTTTAAGAAGAGAGCCGAGATTCATGGTAAGATCTTCACTTTCCGGAATTTCAACGGTTTCTTCCGTGACAGCTTCGGCTTCCTTTTCCTCCAGATCCTTCATGGAAAGGGAAATCTTGCCATCTTTAATGGCGATGACTTTAACCTTGACGGTGTCACCTACAGCAAGCATTTCCTTTGGATGTTTTAATCTCTTCATGGATGTGATCTGGGAAATGTGAACCAGGCCATCCAGTCCGTTGCCGATATTGACGAAGGCACCGTAGGGCTGCAGGGATTCGACTTTTCCTTCCGTCACAAGACCGACCTCAAGGTTGGAAATTTTCTTTGCCTTATCTTCTTCGGCCATTTCTCTTAAGACATCCCGTGAACTGGCAACGAGACGTTTTTCATTTTCATCAACGGTAATGAAGCGTACAGGAATGGTCTTGCCTACCCATTCCTCTGTGTTTTCTACAAATTCAAGGGCAATTTTGGAAGCCGGAACGAAGACACGACTGCCATCGATATAACCGATGACACCGGCTTTCACAGCTTCGGTAATCTTCATGGAAAGAACGATTTTGTTCTCCATCATATCTTTAAATTTATCCCAGGAAAGTTCATCATCAGCATCTTTCTTTGAAAGAAGAAGATTGCCCCGTCCATCGTCGAGACGGGTGACCACGGCCTTAAAGGTGTCACCGATCTGAACATCCTGCTTAATGGAAAAATGCGGATCAGCACTGTAATCCGTACCACGGATAATGCCGGCACAGCTGTAGTTTAAGTCAACAGTTACTTCGGTATCAGCGATGCCTACAACAGTGCAATCCACCAGATCGCCTTCATTGATCACACGGAATGTGGCATCCAGAAGGTCTTTATAATCGTCCATAGATTCAGTCATTATACAGAATCCCCCTTTTTTTAAGCTTTTATCTGAGTTTAACACATTTTGGGGAACCTCGGGGGAAGTATTTTTCTTTTTAAGAAAATATGCTATTATTCAAAGGAGTGCACGTAAAAAGTTAGTTCTATTAAAAATGGTTTTTAGTACGTACGAGCTGACCTTAGCATTCCTACACGGCAGACACGCTTCCGCGACCCTCGTCGAGCAGCGCACATGCTCACACTTAACGAAGTCGAGTGCTTGCACGATGACTGAGTTTAGTGAAGCAGCGGTTCCTTCGAACGAAGTGAGAATGGAACTACTTCATTCTAAGTACCGGCCTCCTCGAGGATCTTCCTTAGCAGGGGGTACATTGGTCAGGCTCTGTATATAAAAAGTATTATTTTAGAAAAGAGGCATTATGAATCAACAAAATCAAACGCCGGTGACGGGTGGAAAGCCGGAGAAAAAAAAGATCACACTGCTTTCCATTATCATCATTCAGCTGGGGGTCATCGTCTATACCGGCTCCAGCATCTGTTCGAAGATGACAGCAAATTATGAATCATTTTCATTTAACTGGTTTTTATGGATATTCCTGGAGATATGCTGCCTGGGATTTTACGCCCTCTTCTGGCAGCAGATCATCAAACGTTTCGACCTCTCCATTGCTTATGCAAACAGGGCTTTTGCAATTTTCTGGTCGACACTGTGGGCTATTTTAATTTTTGGGGAAGGAATCTCACTGGAGAATATTATTGGCGTCATCGTTATATTCTGTGGGATTATGCTGGTGAATAGTGATGTTTGAAAATCCGTGGATATTTGTTATTGCTCTGTCATCAACCATTGCGGCCTTTGCTCAGGTTCTCCTGAAAAAAAGTGCTATGGAAGAGCATGAAAATGTTATTAAAGAATATTTAAATCTTAAAGTAATCGCCGGCTATGGCATTATGTTCCTGGGAATGTTCATGAATATCTTCGCTTATTCAAAGGGCGTTGAATACAAGAACGGACCGGTTATGGAATCAATCGGTAATATCTGGGTGGTGGCCCTCAGTTTTATATTCTTTGGGGAACCTATTACCAAGAAAAAAGTTCTGGGAAATATTCTGATCATTGTAGGAATCATTATCTTCTACTCAAATATTTTCCATTAAAGGTCACCCGTGACTATCTGGGGCATCTTAAGAAGATGAACCGAACCTGTAAAGCATTTTCTGAAGTTTAAGAAAGAGACTTAGAGGTGATAAGATGATCGATGACGTATTTAATAACCTGGATATGGCCATGGATAAGGTCAACGATGCGGTGAAAAACAGCGATTTCAGCAATCTGGGCAATCAGATCAGCGGCATTATAAGAAATGGCGGGTCTTCGAAAAGGGAGCCACAGTATTTCAAAGATGTTTCTGATGGTATTTCCGGTGTTGTTATGGGAGTAGGCATTGTCGGTATTGCCGTCTTCGGACTGGTTGGCGGCTCGATGCTGGGAAGTACCCTTTGGTTTTTTAGAACCATAGCAAAGATATCCCTTGTGACAGCCTTCTTTTTTATTATTTTGCTTGTCTTTGGCATTAAGGGACTTATTAAGTCCGGTCATTACAGAAAATATAAAGACTATCTTCTGAAACACAATATGTATGCCGATATTAAAGTGATGGCTAAGGAAGCCGGCTGCTCTAAGGAAAAGGCTGTTTCAGAACTGAAGGCTTTCGTTCGTGACAAAAATATTCTTCAGGGACATTTTGATGAAGAAGAAGCTACTTTCATGGCGACGGATGCCCTTTATGCCCAGTACCGGCGTTTAAATGCACGGAAAAAGGAAGTTAAGGCGGCACAGGCGAAAGAAGAGGCACGTTATAATGGCTTGCCGGAAGATGTGGCGGCCATGATCAAAAAAGGCAAGACATACGTTAAAAGTATTCGTGAAAATAATGATGCCATTCCTGATGAAATCATCAGTGCCAAGCTGGACCGGATGGAATCTATTGTTGATAAGATCTTTGAACAGCTGAAAGCAAAACCACATCTTTCCAAGCGTTTAAATACGCTGATGGATTACTATCTGCCTACGACGGAAAAGCTTCTGAAGGCTTACCGGGAAATGAGCAGTGAGACGATTCAGGGTGAAAATATCCGGAATACCAAGAATGAAATCGAAAATTCTCTGGATACTATTAATGATGCTTATGAAATGCTTCTTAACAGTATGTACGAAGATGAGGCGGTGGATCTGTCAACGGATATTTCGGTTATGAAAACCGTTATGAAGCAGCAGGGATTGACAGGAAGTGATCTGAAGGCTGAAAGTGCCCCTCAGGGTGAATGGGAAAATACGCCGACCTTGGAAGAACTGAATAAGCAGATTGCGGAAGTTCAGCAGAAAGAGCCGGAAATTAAATTAAAACTGTAATGAACGAAAAATATTCTAAACAATTATAGTAAAGCTTATAAGAACGGTATTCATCAATATGATAATAAAATGAGATGGGTTTACTTCAAGCGATAAAAACAAAATGGAGGAGACAGGAATGGCAAATGCAAATGATATCAATCTTGAGTCAGCAACTCTTGATAATGAATTAAAGGGTGGTGCAGCTTTTGCAGCGGCACCGGAAGCTCCCACACTGACCCTTGGGGATGCGGCACCATCCCAGGCAGAAACTGAAAAGAAAGCTGTCCTGGCTGATATCAAAGTTGACGACAGCATGCTGACAGAGGCTGAAAAGCAGCAGGTTGAACAGTTTTCCAAGCAGATTAATCTTGCTGACACCAATGTGATCATTCAGTAT
>CAVDGK010000140.1:0-5336 GCA_963607995.1 Oscillospiraceae bacterium
CCGGTGCAGGGCAAGCCGCTGGTTTCCATTATTGTACCCAATAAGGATCATGTGGCCACTTTAAAATCCTGCCTGGAGTGCCTTGAAAAGACAGCTTATGAAAATTTTGAAGTTCTTGTAGTCGAAAATAACAGCACGGAAAAAACGACTTTTGATTATTATAAAGAAGCTGAAAAAGAGGATGAGAGAGTTCGGGTTCTTTATTATAAGGGTGGTTTTAATTATTCGGCTATTAATAATTTTGCTGTCAGGGAAGCTAAGGGAGATTACTATCTTTTCTTAAATAATGACGTCCGTGCCGCAATTACACCGGACTGGCTTGGTGAAATGCTGGGCATGTGTCAGAGACGGGATGTAGGGGCCGTGGGAGCACGGCTTTATTATCCCAATGATACCATTCAGCATGCCGGCTGCGTCATTGGTATTGGCGGTATTGCCGGAGCTATGTTTGTAGGCATGGCAAGAAGCCGCAGCGGCTATATGCACAAGGCTGCCATTATCCAGGATCTCAGTGCCGTTACAGCAGCCTGCATGCTGGTGAAGAAAGAAGCTTTTGAAAAGGCCGGCGGTTTTGAAGAAAAGCTTACGGTTGCCTTTAATGATATCGATCTGTGTCTTAAAATTGGGCAGGCGGGCTATCGCATCATTTACGATCCTTATGCGGAGCTCTATCACGATGAATCCTTAAGCCGCGGCAGTGAGGATTCACCGGAAAAAGTAAAACGCTTCCAATCGGAAATTGAATACATGCGTACCCGGTGGATTGATATTTTAAAGAATGGCGATCCTAACTATAATAAAAATCTCTCTCTGAAGAAATGGAACTATTCCCTTCGGGTTTAATTCAGTCGGGGATACGCTTCTCTTAGAAAAACAAGACTACTCATAAATCCTGTTGTTGAAGAGAAGAGATGTTATGAGAAATTTGAAAAAAGTAACTTTTTAACAGGTTAATATCATGAATGATCAGAAAAAAATCAGTATTGTTATACCGAACTATAACGGGGAAATTTACCTCAGGGACTGCCTTGAGTCTGTAAGACGTCAGGAAGGGGCAGATCCGGTGGTGATCGTTGTTGATAATGGTTCGACAGATGGTTCGGTAGCCCTGCTTGAAAAAGAATATCCCGAGGTCCGGCTGATTCGTTTTGATACCAATACCGGCTTTTGCGGTGCCGTTAATGCGGGCATTAAAGCATCTGATGGTATGGACTATGTGATTCTTTTAAATAATGATACGGTCATAGATCCTCATTTCACCAGGGCTCTTTGCGATGCTATGACAACGGACGAAAAAATATTTTCCGCTCAGGCAAAAATGCTTTCCATGAGGGATCATAGTATTATGGATGATGCGGGAAATTATTATTGTGCTCTTGGCTGGGCCTTTGCCCGGGGAAAAGGGAAAAAGGATCGTCCGGCCTATAATGAGAAAAAGGAAATTTTTTCCAGTTGTGCCGGCGCGGCTATTTACCGCAAGTCTGTTCTGGATGAAATTGGTCTTTTTGATGAGAATCATTTTGCTTATCTGGAAGATACGGATATTGGCTGGCGGGCGAAAATTTATGGCTATAAAAATATCTATGCCCCATCAGCTGTGGTCTATCATGTGGGAAGCGCCACCAGCGGATCGGTTTATAACCTCTTTAAAGTAAAAAACAGCTCCCGCAATTCGGTTTACATAATTGGGAAAAATATGCCTATTCTGCAGAAGATCATTAACCTTCCTTTTCTGATTCCGGGCTTTTTAGTAAAGTCTCTTTTCTTTGCAAAGAAGGGTTGGGGGAAGGAGTATATAAAGGGAATCCGGAAAGGTGTAACTTTAAGCCGACAGGGAAAAAAAGAGGGCAAAAAGGTTAAGTTCGAAATGAAAAACCTGCCTCATTATTTCGGTATCCAGCTGAGTCTCTGGGCCAGCATTGGCAGACGGGTAAAAGAGTTTTTGGGTTAGGAAAAGAATATGAAAGGTAGCATTATAACTTGCCAGTACGCTTATAATTACGGAGCGGTTCTTCAGGCCTATGCCCTGTGTCATTATATGGAATCTCTTGGCCTTGATATGGAAGTGGTGGACTACAGACCATCTTATCAACTTGGCCTGAGCAAGTCTAAAAACAAGTTAACGCTTTTTGTGCGGTTCCTAATCCGGATTCCGGATCATATTAAAGGAAAAAAAGTATTCAATGCCTTTTTAGAGCACTATATTCCTCTTACACGATCTTATGCTTCCTGTGAGGAACTTCAGATGGACCCACCAAAGTCCGATCTTTTTATTGCCGGAAGCGATCAGATTTGGAATTTTGATCTGCCTAATGGTTGGGATCCTTCTTTTTATCTTTCTTATGCAGATTCATCTAAATGTCGGGTTTCTTATGCAGCCAGCTTATCCTGCGATAAGCTTACTTCAGAAGAAGAAGCTTTTTTAAAAGAAAAATTAGCAGGTTTTGATGCTATATCGGTTCGTGAAAATACAGGCAGGGATCTTCTGAAGGCTTGTGGTTTTGAAAATGTTCAGACGGTTTCCGATCCGGTCTATCTTTTGAAAGACCAGGCGTGGAGAGACATGGAACAAAAGCCACAATACAAAATGTCCCGGAAATATATTCTGGTCATTGCATTTAACCGCCAGAGTGAAATCTTCCGGGCTGGTAAAAAACTGGCGCAGGAAAAAGGCTATGATGTTTATTCCGTCAATACTTATTGCGAGGATATTATTCAGCATACGGATCACTATTTCTGGAATTGTAAGCCGGAAGAATTTCTTTATCTAATTGACCATGCAGAATGCATTGTAACAAATTCTTTCCATGGCCTGTCATTTTCACTGATTTTCAATAAACCGGTGCTTTTCTTTGAAAAAAATGATAATGGAAATTCACGTATGAAGGACCTTCTTGCTTATCTTGAAATTGAAGATAAAGTCTTTGTGAAAAACAGG
The DNA here is from genome assembly GCA_963607995.1 of Oscillospiraceae bacterium. Classification (GTDB taxonomy): domain Bacteria; phylum Bacillota; class Clostridia; order Lachnospirales; family Lachnospiraceae; genus Chordicoccus. The sequence continues at coordinate 2,939 of CAVDGK010000140.1, forward strand.
GAAAACATCGCCATCCCGAAACTTGACTTTAAAGATATTAACAGAAAAATCCTTCAACTTCAGACGGATTCCAGGCAGTATATTAAAGATTGTATTTTATGTGCAGAAAAGAAAAATGAGGCGCATACAAGTGAGCATATGTGAAAAGGATAAATGCTGTGGATGCGGGGCATGTGTAACGGTCTGTCCCAAAGAGGCAGTCAGCCTTCGAGATGACATGTTTCATATGGAAGCGGTCATCGATGAAAAGAGCTGTATCGGATGCAAAAGGTGCGAAGTTGTCTGCCCGGTAAATAATCCACCTGCCCTTATGCATCCTCTTAAATGGATGCAGGGATGGGCAAAGGATAAAAAAATAAGAGAAAATTCATCTTCCGGCGGTTTTGCCAAGGTGCTTGGCTATGAGTTTACAGACCGTGGTGGATTTGTGTTTTCCTGTGCTTTTGAAAATGGTGATTTTATCTTTAAGACGGCGTCAACCCGGGAAGAAATTAATGCTTTCACCGGTTCTAAATATGTTAAGAGTAATCCAAGTGGCTGTTACAGCAAGATTCAAAAATTACTTAAAGAAGGCAAAAAAGTACTTTTTATTGGTCTTCCCTGTCAGGCAGCAGCATTAAAAAATTATATAGGCGAAGCCCATAGGGAAAATCTTTTGATCGTAGATTTGATCTGTCATGGAACTCCGTCACGAGCGTTACTTGAAAAATTTCTTTACTCAAAGAAAAAAAGCCTTAAGAATCTGCAAAATATATCTTTCAGACATAAAGGCGATTCTCGCCTTAATGGAGAGAAGAACTTTTCTCCGGCAGGCGTGCCGGATTCATATTCCCTTGGGTTTTTAAATGGCTTATTTTACACAGAAAACTGTTATCAGTGCCGCTATGCCGGCCTTGACAGGGTATCGGATATGACCATTGGCGATTCCTGGGGAAGTGAGCTTTTGGAAGAAGGAAAGAGGGGCATTTCCCTTATTCTGTGCCAGACACCAAAGGGCGTGGAATGGGCTGAAAAGCTTGATTTTATCTACCATGAGGTTGATCTGAAGAAAGCCGTTGAGGCCAATCATCAGCTTCAGCATCCCTCTAAGAAGCCATTTTCATGGGAGAAAATTATAAAAGAGGTTAAGGAAGGCAAAAGTTTTTCAAAGATTTTCCTTAAATATTATCCTACCAAATATTTAAAACAGGTGATAAAGACCATTACCGCAAAGCTCCATTTGAAAAAATGGGGAGGTGAGTATCGCCTGGGGTATCATGAAAAATAGATGGCACGATAAGCTTTGTTCGAGATACATTCCTACTTTACACAAGGCTCTTTATAATTTGTTAATAAATTAGTATTATTTGAAAAACTTGCGTCATATTTTCCAATGTAGTATAGTTGAAGGATGAAAATCCTATCTAACTGGAGATAAGACCTTGATAGAAGATAATCAGAAATATTTCAGGCGCATGCTGGTTCTGGTGGATTCGGTCATTATGATCGGGTGCTACATGCTGGCATGGACCCTCAGATATAGAAGCGGAATGTTCAGGCGCACCTATGAAGCGGTTCCGCTCTTTGTGTATGTCCTGGTAATACCGATCGTTGTATTGGTAACCCTGATCCTGTATTCGGCCTTTAACCTGTATAGGGCCAACCGAATGGGGGGAAGGCGGAATGATATCGCCGGCATTATTGGTGCCAATATGATTAGTTTCCTGATTTTTATGGTGGTGCTGTTTTTGTTCCACCAGGATGACTGGTCACGATCCATGATCGTTCTTTTTTATATTTTCAATTCGGTCATTGATATTATTGTCAGACTCCTGATCTGGCAGAGCCTTAAGAAAATGTGGAAAAGCGGTCGCAACCAGAAAAATGTTCTTCTGGTGGGTTACAGCCGGGCAGCAGAGGAATATATCGACCGTGTGTTGGAAAATCCACAGTGGGGCCTTAATATCCGCGGCATTCTGGATGATAAGGTAGAAGCCGGAACACTTTACAAAAATATAAAAGTCCTGGGACGCATTGATAATCTGATGATCATCCTTCCGGAAAATCATCTGGATGAGATCACTATTACCATGGGACTGTCGGAATATTATCGTCTGGAGCAGATTGTTACTCTATGTGAAAAGTCGGGTGTGCATACAAAGTTCATTCCCGATTACAACAATATTATTCCAACAAAGCCCTATACAGAGGATGTTTTGGGGCTGCCGGTTATTAATATCCGCTACGTACCCCTTTCCAATGCCTTCCCGGCAGCCATCAAGAGACTGATGGATATTGTCTTGGGAACCATAGGACTGTGCGTTGCATCACCGGTTATGCTTTTCTGCATTATTATGATCAAAATTACATCCCCGGGACCCCTTATTTTCAAACAGGACCGGGTGGGACTCCATAACAA
>CAVDGK010000141.1:0-5319 GCA_963607995.1 Oscillospiraceae bacterium
ATATAAAATCTTAAAGGATGAATGCATGAAAAAACAACATTTTATACCGAAAGGTGACAGAGGCTATTATCAATCTGAAAAGAAGAAAAGAGTTCTGATTTTGTTGGGACTTTTGCTTTTGCCGCTTTTGATTTATTTTATTGGTATTGCAGTCAATCATACCAATGCCACCATTATTACGGTACTCGCCATCGTGGGTGTTTTGCCTGCATGCCGGGCAGCGGTATCCCTTATCATGATCATACCGCGTAAGGCTATGACGAATGACGATTATGAGCATGTTCAGAAACATGTAGGTTCCCTGACAATGGGGTATGAACTTTATATGACTGAATATGAAAAAAATACGCCGGTTGAAGTTGTTGCTATTGCCGGAAATACGATTGTGGGGCTGGTACGGGACAAGAAAGCTGATCTTCGTTTTGGTGAAGAGCATATTACAAAGATTCTGCGTCAGAATGGAATTCCGTCTCATGTTACACTTATGTCTGACATGAAGAAATTTACGGAACGTCTGGATTCCATGGATGAGCACCGTGCATCTCTTCGTGAAGGTGTGCGCTATACACCGGATTCCCGTTATCCGGATCTTGATATAGAAGATCTTATATTGAATACATTATTGGCTATATCTCTTTAATTATGAAAGAAATTAAAATTGGCGATAACGAAGCGGGGCAGAGACTGGATAAATTTTTGCTTAAATACCTAAATAAAGCAGGCAAAGGGTTTATCTTTAAGATGCTTCGAAAAAAAAATATCACCTTAAACGGTCATAAGGCGGATGGATCGGAACGTTTGGAAAAGGAAGATATATTGCGGCTTTTTCTTTCCGATGACACTATTGCTTCTTTTCAGGAAAGTGTGAATCTGAATGAATTTAAGGGAATCAGACCTTCTGTCGTATTTGAAAATAAAGATATTCTGGCTTTAAATAAACCTGCCGGTCTTTTGTCCCAGGGAGATAAAAGTGGCAAAGAAAGCTGCCGGGAATTTTTGATTGATTATATGCTGAAAAAGGGTGAAATAAATGAAGCCGATCTGACAATGTTTCGGCCATCCCCCTGCAACAGGCTTGACCGCAACACCAGTGGTCTTATTCTTTGCGGGAAATCCTTAAAAGGAGAGCAGTACTTATCTTCGATTATCCGGGATAGATCCATCGAAAAATATTACCTCACACTGGTTTTGGGTGATGTTCAAAGTTCGGAGGAAAATATTGCCTATGGCATGAAAGACAATCGGGAGAATCATCTGCATGTAAGCCTTGTGCCGAAGCAGGGGTATGATCGAATCGTAACAGGCTGGCAGTGCCTTGAAGTAAGAAATGGTATTTCACTTTTGAAGGTACATCTCATAACAGGAAAGCCCCATCAGATTCGTGCTCACTTGGCAAGTTTGGGCCACCCTGTGCTGGGAGATATTAAATATGGAAGCGAGGCTTCTAAAAAAATAAGTAGTCGTTTAGGCATTAAAAGGCAGATGCTTCATGCATATGCCCTTCATTTCCCCAGTAGACAGGACAGTGACCTGTCATCTCGGATGGCAGGAAAGGAACTGATTGCACCGCTGCCTCAGGATATGAAAAAAATAATTGAAAAGATTGGATACAAAACAAAGGGTTAGCTTATGAAAGAATATAATGATTTTGAGCAAAATGAATCAAATGAGGAAGGAAAATCTTCTCAATTAAAGAAAAAAAGCAAAAAAGAGGACAAAGGCGTTTTGAGAGAACTTTTGGATTACGTCATCATTATAGCTGTTGTGGCAGGGGCTGTCTTTCTGCTTACACAGTTTGTTGTGATCAATGCCCGCATTCCTTCTTCATCTATGGAAAATACAATTTCTGAAGGAGACCGGGTCTTTGGAAACCGTCTGTCCTATATTAACTCAGATCCCCAGCGTTATGATATTGTTATTTTTAAGTATCCGGATGATGAATCAAAATTATTCATTAAGCGTATCATCGGTCTTCCGGGAGAAACTGTGGAGATTAAGAACGGTAAAGTTTACATTAATGGCAGCAGTGAACCTTTAGATGACAGCTTCTGCCCGGAGACACCTACCGGTGATTTTGGTCCCTATGTGGTTCCGGAAAACTCTTATTTTGTTATGGGTGATAACCGTGAGCATAGCCATGATTCACGTTATTGGACTAATCATTTTGTATCAAAAGACAAGATTTTGGGTAAGGCGGGCTTCCGTTACTGGCCCTTTAATAAAATCGGTATGGTCAGCTAAAATTTTACAGATCTGATGATGAAGATTGCCCTTCCCACCTGCTTAAGTGGAAAGGGCTTTGACATGTAGAATGTATTGTACTATAATGTGCCTGTTGCTTCACCACTCTATCACTTTACCACAGTGAAGCAACAGCGGAGAAAGGATAATAAATGGCAACCTGGAATTCCCGTGGTCTTCGAGGATCCACACTAGAGGATCTCATTAACCTGACCATCGAACAATATCGGGAAAAGCATCTGGCACTTATTCAGAAGATACCGACGCCTATTACCCCTATTGAAATCGATAAGAAGTCCAGGCACATTACACTGGCTTACTTTGAACAGAAGAGTACAGTTGACTATCTTGGCAATGTTCAGGGGATTCCGGTATGTTTTGATGCTAAGGAATGTAATGTGGATACATTTCCCCTTCAGAATATTCATGAACATCAGGTTTTGTTCATGGAAGAGTTCGAAAGACAGGAAGGATTGGCGTTTCTTATCATTTCTTTTACCCATAGACACGAATATTATTATATGCCCTATCGGGAAATGCGTGTTTTCTGGGATCGGATGCAGAAAGGTGGCCGACATTCCTTTCGTTATGACGAACTTAATATGAAGCACTTTCTGTATAACGGAAATAAAAATACGATCCCAATTCTTGAGGGGATTCAAAGGGATCTGGAAGAGAGGGAATAAGGTGCAGAGAATTTTACACACTCCCGATGGCGTACGGGATATCTACGGAAATGAATGCCGGGAAAAATATACGCTGATGAATCATTTCAATAAAGTATTTGACGATTATCATTATGTGCCTATTCAGACACCTACCTTTGAATTTATCGATGTGTTTGGTTCAGAAATGGGTTCCGCTCCGGAAAATGAACTTTTCCGTTTCTTTGACCGGGATGGAAATACACTGGCTCTTCGTCCTGATTTTACACCATCTATTGCCCGGACTGTTTCCATGTATTTTGAAGAAGAGGAAAGACCCTTACGGCTTTGCTATCAGGGCAGTACTTTCGTGAACAATTCCGAACTTCAGGGGCGTCTTAAGGAATCTACTCAGATGGGTGTGGAAATGATCGGGGAACAGTCAGCAGAAGCTGATGCGGAAATTATTGCCCTTACTATTGAATGTCTTAAAAGGGCAGGTCTTACGGAATTTCAGGTCAGTATCGGCGAGGTAAATTTCTTTAAATCCCTTGTAGATGACGGAAGCCTTTCAGATGAGCAGATTGAAAGTGTACGTCACCTTATCTCCATAAAGAATTTTTATGCCGTTGAGGATCTTTTAGAAGGAACCGGCATGAGTGCCCAGAGACAGAAGGCCCTGGTGCGTCTCCCCCAGCTTTTTGGCGGTACGGAAGTTCTATCTGAGGCGAGAAATCTTGCTGTTAATAATGCCTGCCAGAAGGCTATCGATCGCCTTGAAGCCATCTATAAAATACTGGAAGAAAAAGATATGGCTCGTTATGTTTCTTTTGATTTCGGTGCTTTAAGCAAATACAGTTATTACACAGGTATTATTTTTTCTGCCTTTACTTATGGAAGCGGTGAAGCAGTAGCCAAGGGCGGCCGCTATGATGCCCTTCTTGGCCATTATGGAAAGGATGAGCCTGCTGTTGGTGTAGGTTTTGCCGTAGACCAGCTGATGAACTGTATTAACTATATGAAGAGGAGGGAGAAAGCCTGATGAGAATGCTGACAGTGGCTCTGACGAAAGGCAGACTTGCCAAACAGAGCATGGCTATGTTTAATAAGATCGGCATTTCCCTTGAGGAAATGGAAGATCCTAAAACAAGGAAACTTATCTTTGAAAATAAAGAATATGGAATTCGTTTTTTCCTTGCTAAGGGGCCTGATGTTCCTACATATGTGGAATACGGGGCAGCAGATATTGGCATCGTCGGTTATGATACCATTCTGGAAGAAGGAAGAAAACTTTACGAAGTTTTGGATCTTGGTTTTGGCAAGTGCCGTATGTGTGTCTGCGGCCCGGCTTCTGCAAAAAAATATTTAGAACACAATGAGCTTATCCGTGTTGCTACAAAATATCCGCATATTGCTAAGAATTATTTTTATAATCAGAAAAACCAGACGGTAGAGCTTATTAAGTTAAACGGATCCATCGAACTGGCTCCCATCGTTGGTCTTTCAGAAGTGATCGTGGATATCGTGGAAACCGGTACAACCCTGAAAGAAAATGGTCTTGAAGTTCTGGAAGAGGTTTGTCCCCTTTCAGCCAGAATGGTTGTTAACCAGGTAAGTATGAAAATGGAAAATGAACGCATCACAGAGCTGATCGATAAGTGCAGAAAGGCATTAAAATGAAAACTCTTAAATTAACAAATGAATCTTTTGGAACTATCACAAAGGATCTTCTGAAAAGAAGTACGTCAAGCTATCCGGCTCAGGAAGCTGCCGTAAAGGAAATTCTTACCAATGTGGCTGAAAATGGTGATGAAGCTGTATTTTGTTACACGGAAAAGTTTGATGGTGCAGTTCTTACAAAAGATACAGTTCGTGTAACGGCAGAAGAAGAGGAAGAAGCCTATAAGGCTGTTTCACCGGAATTGGTTGCTGTTATTCGTAAATCTCTTGAAAATATCCGTTCTTACCATGAAAAGCAGAAGAGACAGAGCTGGTTTTCCACAGAAGAAAGCGGTATCATGCTTGGACAGAAAGTAACGGCTCTTCAGAGAGTTGGCGTTTATGTACCCGGCGGTAAGGCTGCTTATCCTTCTACTGTTCTGATGAATGTAGTGCCTGCAAAGGTAGCCGGTGTGGATGAAATTATCATGTGCACACCCTGTAATAAAGAAGGAAAGGTTAATCCGAATACTCTGGTTGCAGCCAAAGAAGCCGGTGCTGATGTCATCTATAAGATAGGCGGTGCTCAGGCTATTGCTGCTATGGCTTATGGAACAGAGAGTATTCCAAAGGTTGATAAAATTGTTGGCCCGGGAAATATCTTCGTTGCTTTGGCAAAGAGAGCCGTTTATGGTCATGTTGCCATTGATTCCGTAGCCGGTCCCAGCGAGATCCTTGTGCTGGCAGATGAAACAGCCAATCCCCGCTTTGTGGC
>CAVDGK010000142.1:0-5240 GCA_963607995.1 Oscillospiraceae bacterium
AAGAGACAAAGGCTTATGAAGGGGATGGTTCTTCAGAAAATCCTTACCGCTTCCTGATTAAGGGAGATGGAAAGATTACAGGCAGCTTTTTTAATGCCATGGCAAAAGAAAAAGCGGCATTTCTCATTGAGGTCAGGGAAGACGATAAGAGCACAGGTGCTCTTAAGATGGTCTGGGGCCAGAGGATTACCGATGAGGATTTCCACATGGATGAGGATGCTCTCTATAAGATTGAGCTGACTCTGACAGCGGATACCACGCCGACACCCACGGAAGAACCGACGGAAGATGTGACAGAGACACCGAATCCTACGGAAATACCGGAGGAATCTTCAACAGAGTCCTCCACAGAATCATCTACAGAAGCTTCGATTCCGGAAGCTACGACTACAGCCGCAAAATCGGCAAAGAAGGCCGGTGTATCCACTATGGATTACAGTACTTCATCCAATGTTGTGACGGGTATCAGTTTTGCTTCCATTGTTCCGGTAACCAGCACGGAGACGTCAGTAGAGACTCTTTCTTATTCGGATGAGGTTCAGAAGGAAATCACTTCCAAACAGCAGCAGATCAAGGATTATCAGGTTGAGATCAAGGAAGCTGATCTTGAAATAGCCAAGATTGAAAAACAGCTTGAAAATACAACGGTTTACAGCAAGATCAATGGTATCGTAAAGTCCGTTGATGCAGGTAGTGAAGGAACAAATACCCCTGTCGTTTCTGTTGTTAGCAGCGATGGTCTCTACATTAACGGAACCGTAACGGAAAATAATCTGGATCGGGTAACTGAAGGTGCTAAACTTGCGGTTTCCAACTACAGCAATGGCAATACCTATACGGCAGAAGTTAAATCCGTTTCGACTTACCCTACGGATGACAGTTCATCCAGTGAGTCAAGCTACAGCTTCATTGCTTATGTGGAAGGCGGCGATGGCCTGAGCAATAATGACTGGGTTGAACTCCAGACTTTGGGTGATGACACAAGTGAGGCGGTATACATTGATAAGATGTTTGTGCGCAGTGAGGGCAATACCTATTACGTCATGAAAAAAGGTGAAGATGGCAAACTGGTCCGCCAGGATATTACCATTGAAGGCCTGAAATGGGGCGAATATTACAAGGTATCCGGGGATATTTCAACAGATGACGAGATTGCCTTCCCTTATGGCACGGACTGTAAGGAAGGAGCCGGAACAAACCTGGTAACTTTAAGTGAACTTTACGGATCTTAACGGAGGCTGATAATGGCAGAAGATGTAAGACAGGCATTTGTGGGCATCTGGTCACATAAAATGAGATCGTTTTTGACGATGCTGGGTATTATTATCGGCATTGCCTCGATCATTTCAATTGTCTCAACGATCAAAGGTACAAATGAACAGATTAAGCAGAATCTCATCGGCGCCGGCAATAACAATGTAGATGTGAAGCTGACAGAGGGTTCGGAAGCTTATGACATCACCTGGAGAGGTATTCCCAACAATGTGAGCCTTTTGACAGATGAAGTTGAAAATGAGGTGAAGGCCATTGACGGTGTGGCCAATGCAACCTTCTATAACTCCAGAAGCTATGCAGAAAGCATTACCTATGGAAGTACATCTCTTGACAGTGCTGCCATCTATGGCGTAGATACTTCATTTCTGGCAACCAAAGGCTATCAGCTGAAATCCGGCCGTAATTTCACCCAGGCAGACTATGATAATTATCGCAAGGTTGTGCTTTTGGATGAAACAGCTGTACAGACTCTCTTCCCCAGTGAAGATCCCATCGGTAAGATCATTGAAATCTCAGGGGAGCCCTTTACCATCATCGGTACTTATGGACAGAATGATTCTTTCGAACCGGTCATCAACAGTATTGAGGATTACAGCAATTATAATACGGATTCCAACGGTGAGGTTTTGATGCCCCGCAGCAGCTGGCCTATTGTTTACAATTATGATGAACCGGTTAATTGTGCTGTTATGGCTGACAGTACTGATCATATGACTACGGTAGGCAAGAAGGTGGCAGAGGTAATGAATCAGCTGGTAGGCAGCAGCTCATCACAGTCAGGTGATTCCAGTACCACCCTTTCTTATTCAGCAACAGACCTGATGCAGACGGTGAAAAATCTTCAGGAAGTGGGACAGAGTACCTACACACAGCTAATCTGGATCGCCGGAATTTCCCTTCTGGTAGGCGGTATCGGTGTTATGAATATCATGCTGGTAACGGTGACGGAGAGAACTTCGGAGATTGGTCTTAAGAAGGCTATCGGTGCCCGTAAACGCCGTATCCTGCGGCAGTTTTTGACGGAGGCAGCGGTTCTGACCAGTGTGGGTGGCATCTTGGGTGTCATTATGGGGATCATTTTATCCAAGATTATTTCGGTAGTCTCTTCCACACCGTCAGCCATTAGTGTAGGAGCCAGCCTTCTGGCTGTAGCTTTCTCCATGGTTATCGGCATCGTCTTTGGACTTCTGCCGTCGGTGAAGGCAGCTAACCTTAACCCCATCGAAGCACTGAGACGGGAGTGATTAAAATTTACGAATTTCATTGACAGAGCGATGCCTATGCACCCCTGGTAAGGCAGAACCTCGAGGAGGCCGGCACTTAAAAGCGGTAGTTCCATTCTCACTTCGTTCGAAGGAACTGCTGCTTCACAAAACTCAGTCATCGTGCACGCACTCGACTTCGTTAAGTGTGAGCATGTGTGCTCGACGAGGGTCGCGGAAGCGTGTCTGCCGTGCAGGAGTGCTAGGAAAAGCTCGTACGTAAATATAGTATTTAATCAAAGAGATGTCGCAAATTGCTAACACCTCCGAGTTTTCTCAAAACATCAAGCACCTCATTTGAAACTTAAGTGCATTTGCACTCAAGTTCGCAATGTGATTTTTCTGTAAACTGATTGTAAAATCGCGGAATTTCTGCCATACTATAATTGTATATTTGTGTGCTGAGGTTGTTACACCTTTTCACATACAAAAAACAGAAGAGAGGACTTGATCATGACGATGGGCAGACGCAGCAATTCTATCGAATCGAATCGACGGGAGCATAGTGCCCATTACTTTGCATGTCAAGTCATATCTCATAACAATTTCAAAAGCATTAAGACATTTATCGCCGGGGACAGGGCTTGTTTTGCCCTGCCTTCGGCTTTTTTGCGTGAAGCAATGAGCCATGCGGCCATGCTTGCATGGACATTTGGCGAATGCCGCGACAACAAGGAAACTATGCAAAACATGGTTTCCGTAGTTGTGCGCGGACAATAATTAAAAAATCGGAGGGTCAAAGATGAGGAAGAAAGTATTAAGCATTTTCCTTGCGCTTGTCATGGTGCTGTGCCTTGCGCCCACCATGGCACTTGCGAATGACGGGACAGGAGACAACACCGACAAGACAATTATGCTCGGCACAAACGGAATCAGTGCCTATGACGAGAACACGGGCAAAGCCGACTCGATTTATTACGGTGTATACATGAAAGATGGTACGAGCTATAACGTGCCGTGGCATGTGATTAGTTTCGATACAGAAAATAATACGGGATTTATGCTCAGTAAATATACGCTGGGAAACTCCGAGTTTCGTAATGAGCTTAGGGGCTACTATGCCGGCAGTAAACTTCAAACCGTGATGAATGGCTTGTATAACGGAGAAAACACCAGTCTTTTTACGGGAATGGAACAGGGAGCAATAAATGCTACAACATTAATCGGTAGCAGTATGTATAGTACTGAGTCAGATATTAAGAATGCTCATTTATTCCCTTTGTCTATAGATGAAGCAGAAAGTCTGAGATGGAAAAGCGATATATTGAAAGCGAAGGACATCACCAATCCTGACGGAAAAGCCTGCTGGTGGTGGCTGCGGTCGTCCGACCCCCATTATGCTGCCGCCTATGTCGCCAGTAGCGGTGACTACTGGTACGATGTCATGTCAACTTGCGATGCCGTTCGTCCCGCTTTTAATCTGAATCTTAATTCTGTACTTTTCACATCTCTTATTTCAACCACAGATACGGGTTCGGAGTACAAGCTGACACTTTTAGATGACAACATGACCATCACTAAAACCGACGGTGCAAATGTAACAATGTCAAACAACACTTTAACAATTCCTTACACCGTAAGCGGAACAAATAGTGCGAACGCCACACAGGTGTCGGTTCTTGTGCTTAATAATGAGTACACAGTCGGAAACACAAATAATGCAAACATACTTGCCTACGGCAAATTAAATACGGAAAGCTTTTCTGCAACCGGCAGCGGAACATTCACGCTCCCTGATACTGTAGATGGAAAAACACTTGGCACGGACTACTATGTGTATATTCTTGCGGAGGATGTCAACGGAACTTATGAGACGGACTACGCGAGCGCACCAATAGAAATCAGCGAGGTAACTGATGTTGCAAAAGCACCTGCCGCCAATGTCGAAAGCGGAACTTATACAGAAAGCCAGAGCATTGTGCTTACCTCTGAAACTGAAGGGGCTTTTATCTATTACACGGCAGATGGCACAGATCCGTCATTCGACAAAGACGGAAATCCGACGGGAACGACAACATTATATACAACGGCAATATCTGTAACAGGTACACAGGGAACTTCCATATCGACGACAATCAAAGCCGTTGCCGTTAAATCCGGTATGATAAACAGCGCTATTTCGGAATTTGCATATACCATTGTTCTTCCGCATGTGCATGATTTTGACGGTTCTAGGTGGCAAAGTGATGACACAAAGCATTGGCGGAAATGCACGAACGCAAATTGCGATAAGAGTGAAGGTTATATAGAAGAGGCTGAACATATCGCAAGTGACTGGATCACAGATAAATCAGCCACAGCCTCAGAGACCGGAAGCCGTCACAAGGAATGTACCGTTTGCGGTAAGGTTCTCGAAGAAGAAACGATCGCAAAGCTCGTACCTGCCGAAAAAACAAATGCCCCGCAGACCGGCGACAGCAGCAACATGTTCCTTTGGCTGGCTCTGCTCCTTGTAAGCGGCGGTGCTGTCACAGTTGCAACGATTGCAAACAATAAGAGAAAGTACAACAGATAACAAAATATTTGATTTGATTTCGTATTTTGATTAAGGGGCTGTCGCATTAAACGGCAGTCCTCTTTTGATTTTTAAAGGTAAAAATCCGGCGACAAAGCCGGATTTTTTTGATCAAAAGTTAGGAGCCAGGCTTCGAAAAACCTGGCTCCTGGTGTAAAATATAAGTATGCTCAAACCTAAAATTTTAC
>CAVDGK010000143.1:0-5218 GCA_963607995.1 Oscillospiraceae bacterium
ATGTAGCATTTGGAAATGAGAAGCAGGAAAACAAGTGCAAAGGCTGCTGTAATGCCAAGAACCTCTAGCAAAGCAATAATGGAAAATTCGCTCATCAGGGTGCCAAGTGCAAAATTAATAGGCAGGACGTTATTGAAACGGCCAATGACTTTAAGGATTTCTCCAATATCAGCAATGTTGGATCCGCTCTGATCATTATTCAGAATCGTGATACCTGCAAAAAGAATAAAAACCAGAATGATTCCAATTGTTCTAAGAAGGTCCTTATTTCGTATGCCCTTAACACTGGACATAATGACAATGACCAAAATGCCAACAAAAGACAAAACGATGACAGGTCCGCAGACGGCAGAAAGGATAGCTGCTAGGATAAGACCCGGTGAAAAAGCTGTTGTGGCATAACCGATTGCAATGGGGAGAGATCCGACCAGGCAAAAACCGGCCGGAAGCTTAATCAGGTTGATAAGTCTTGCCATAACGATCTGTGATGAACTGTAGGGCATGGTCAGAAGGATAGGCAGGTCATTGGACATGTAAAGCTGATTAATGACGGTTGGGAAAACGAAAAAAAGACTAAGCAGAGCCCCTATCATGAAAAACATCTGAACAAACATCAGAGGATCATTAATGACTACGTTAAAGGAAGGAAGAGCGCGTCCCAGTAAAAAAAGAAGAACAGCTGCAATAATGCCAAGGCCGATGAAAAAAATCTCATTAACACGGACATTCTCTTTGCTGTCAGCTGTGGCATTTCCGCATCTTCTTAGTATGCGGGCCAAGAGAAGAGTTTTATTCATTGACAGCCTCCTTGTCGATGTTGTTGATATCGAGGAAGATTTCTTCAAGAGTCATATCAGAAGGATACTTAGCTTTCAGTTCGTCAAGAGTGCCTTCAAACTGGATGACACCATGGCGGATAACAACGATCTGGTCACAGAGTTTTTCAGCCACTTCCAGAACGTGGGTTGAGAAGAGAACGGAATGACCTTTTGCTACATGTTCTTTCATCATTTTTTTCAGTTCATAAGCAGACTGAGGATCAAGACCAGTCATGGGCTCATCCAGAATCCAGATAGAAGGTTCATGAATCAGGGCACCCATAAGCATAATCTTCTGCCGCATACCATGTGAATAAGAGAGAATACTCTGGCCCAGGGCGTTGGTAATATCAAAACGACGGGCATATTCTTCAATAAAAGGTGTTCTCTTTTCAGTAGGAACTTCGTAAATATCGGCGATAAAGTTCAGATATTCGATACCTTTAAGACGAAGGAAATGATCCGGACTATCGGATACATAGCCAAAGAGCTTTTTTGCTTCCACCGGATTTTCTTTGATATCGATGCCATTTAAAAGAATGCGGCCTTCGCTGGGACGCATCTGTCCTGTCATGATTTTCATGGTTGTGGTCTTGCCGGCACCATTGTGGCCGATGAAGCCTGTAATGGCACCATCTTTTGCAGTCCATGAAGTGTGGTCTAAAACTACTTTAACATTATTTTTGCTGTGAAACTGTTTTGTCAGATTTTCAACCTGGATCATATTTTTCTCCTAATATAGTAAGATGTTTTTACAAAAGAAAAGGCAGCGGGGTTATCCCGCTGCCGCATCTGCACGGGTAATGTGTTATCTGCGCAGGTTTAATGCTTAGTCCTTGTCAACGAAATTTTCATTATCATCATCCTTTGAATTAGCCGGTGCTACATAGTTATCGCCCTTCTTTTTCATAATGACATTGGCAAGAACAAGGCTGAGAACAATGATGATGCCTGCACCAATCAGGAAAATGTAAGCCGGCTGGAAAGGAATGAAGTTGGCTTTGCAGAGATCATATATAAGCCAAAGGACACCGGCCAGGACGAAAAAAATACCGGATACTTTTGCTGCCCGTGTAACGGATTCCGGTGTGTACTTTTCGTAAGGTTCCTGTTTGCCAGAAAACTTTCCGGTTACAATCTGCTTAACGCCTTCGTAAGCAATGGAGATACAAATAACGATACCAATGATTAAATAAACAATGTCTGACATAATGTTTGTCCCCCTAATGGAATAATTTTTTAACTGATATTCTATTATACGTATGAGCCCTTTAGAAGGGCTAATCATAGACAAAAAAAGTATACATTATTTTTTTTACTATTGAAAGTAAAATCATGTTTACTTAATTTTGCTTGAAGGCATCGTTTTCTTTATTTTGTCTATCTTTAATGTCTGGGAAAAGCTTGTCCGGAGTATTCCTCTTGGTGTACGTATTGGTATTTCACCGGCCATCGGCCTTATGCTCTTAGACATTGGTTTCGGATCCCATGCCGGAGTTTATTCAGAAACGGGTGGTCCTTTCTATGTTATGAGTGATTTCTTCAGCTCCCTGACGCCCTCTGTTGCGAAAAATGATATGGGAAGCGGCTATGAAGTTATAGTGTTCTGTGTCATTACCATGTTTGTTGGTGTTTTTACCATTGCCATTATGTTCATGAAAGGTGTAAAGGCTGCCGTATTACTGGGAATGTTGATCGCTTGCGGTGTTTACTGGGTTGGTTCGGCTGTCTTTTTGGGGGACAATCCCTTTATAATCTCGATTATTTTCCTGGTTAAATTCTTCGCAGTTGTATAAGGTGCGATGTTTCGGGCATAACAAAGCAGAGATAAATCGATGATTTTGTCGTGCAGAATTATAGGAAAGAAAGTTAAGGATGGCTTAGGCCATCCTTTTTTTTCCAAAAAACTTGCAAAGAATGTTTCACACAGCAGATTAGAGCAAAAATATACTTGACATATACCCTATGGGGGTATATTTTAACGATATGAGATATATACCCTCTGGGGGTATTTAAAATGAGGTGAATTAAATGGCAGCAAATAAGGGTTGTCCGGCCTGTGCAAAGGCTGTAAAAAAAAATAAGGAACTGATGGATGAAAATGAAGCCTTGCGTGAGGGAGAAGAAGAGATTAAAAGAAATGTCTGCTGTGGATACGGCGTTCATGATCACAAGGATCGGGATGATAAACTGAGAAAAAGCCTGATCAACCGTTTGAAAAGAATTGAAGGCCAGATTCGAGGCATTGAAGGAATGGTGGAAAACAGTGCCTATTGTCCGGATATCCTGATTCAGGTATCGGCTGTTAACTCCGCCTTAAACAGTTTTAATAAGGAGCTTCTGGCCCAGCATATTAAAGGCTGTGTGGCTCAGGATGTGAAGGATGGTAACGAAGCCTCCATCGATGAGCTGGTGAAAGTAATTCAGAAAATTATGAAATGATAAAAGGAGCATCAAATGGAACAATATAATGTGACAGGTATGAGTTGTGCTGCCTGCCAGGCCAGGGTGGAAAAGGCCGTTGCAAAAGTGCCCGGCGTGGAAAATGTGGCTGTCAGTCTCCTGACCAATTCTATGGGAGTGGAGGGCAAAGCAGATCCTAAAGATATTATTGAGGCTGTCGTCAAGGCCGGCTATGGAGCTTCCTTAAGAAACGAAGAAAAGGCACAAAAGAGCATCAGTGCCTCTGAAAAACTCAGAAGAGAAGAGGAAGCTTTAGAGGACCATGAGACACCGAAAATGGTAAAACGTCTCATTTCATCAGCCGTCTTTCTTTTGGTTCTCATGTATCTTTCTATGGGACACATGATGTGGGGATGGCCGGTACCAGCATTGTTTGAAAATCATGTGGCTTTGAGCCTTATGGAAATGCTTCTTGCTATCATCGTCTTGCTCATTAATAAAAAGTTTTTCGTTAATGGCTTCGGAGCCCTTCGCCATGGATCTTCCAATATGGATACATTAGTAGCATTGGGATCATCAGCGGCTTTTGGTTATTCTCTTGTTAGTCTTTTCATTATGATTTGGTATATGGGGCTTGGAAATGATGATCAGGTTATGTATTATGCCATGAATCATATTTATTTTGAGTCAGCGGCTATGATTCCTACTCTGATCACTATTGGTAAAACACTGGAGTCTCTTTCTAAAGGCAAGACTACTAATGCCTTGAAAAGTCTTATGAAACTGGCACCCAAGGAAGCCGTGATTATAAGAAATGGAGAAGAAACCAAAGTCAATATCGATGAGGTTACAATCGGTGATATCTTTGTGGTGCGTCCCGGAGAGAATATTCCGGCAGATGGTGTGATTCTTGAAGGAAATACAGCTGTTAATGAAGCGGCCCTGACCGGTGAATCCATTCCGGTTGATAAAGGGGTTGATGATACGGTTTCAGCGGCTACGATCAATACCCAGGGCTTTATTAAATGCCGGGCTACCCGAGTTGGAGAAGATACGACCCTTTCCCAGATCATTCAGATGGTTTCCGATGCGGCGGCCACCAAAGCGCCGCTGGCCCGTATTGCCGATAAGGTATCGGCAGTTTTTGTACCGGCTGTTATTCTCATCGCACTGGCAACGATTATTATTTGGACTATTTTGGGTAAAAATATCGGCTGGGCTATTGCCCGAGGCATTTCCGTTCTTGTTATTTCCTGTCCCTGTGCCCTGGGACTGGCAACCCCTGTTGCCATCATGGTGGGTAACGGCATGGGAGCAAAGAATGGCATCCTCTTTAAAACTGCAGCTTCCCTTGAAGGCATCGGCCGGGTGAAGACCATTGCCCTTGATAAAACCGGAACCATTACGGAAGGCAGACCTGTACTGACAGATATAGTGCCTGGTAAGGGCGTTGATGAAATGAGCATGCTTACTGTGGCCTATGCTTTTGAAAGTAAGTCTGAGCATCCTCTGGCGAAAGCTATCGTATCCTATTGCACAGAGCATCATATGGAAAAATGTGAAGTTGCCGATTTTGAAGCTCTTCCGGGAAACGGTCTTAGGGGTGTCATAGATGGAAAACAAATTTTTGCCGGCAATGGTAAATTTATAGAAGATAAAGTTCCGGTTACTCCGGATATGAAAGAGCAGTCTATTAAACTTTCAGAAAATGGAAAAACCCCTCTTTTCTTTGCCATGGATGGAAAGCTTCTTGGTATCATTGCCGTGGCAGATACCATTAAGAGAGATTCAAAGAAGGCTATAGCTGAACTTAAGGAAATGGGCATTAAGGTTGTTATGCTCACCGGTGATAATGAAAGAACAGCCAAGGCAATCGGTGACGAGGCTGGGGTGAGTGATGTGATCGCTTCGGTCCTTCCCGACGGAAAAGAAAGTGTTATTCGCTCTTTACAGGAGAAAGATGGTTCTGTTGCCATGGTTGGAGATGGCATTAACGA
>CAVDGK010000144.1:0-5200 GCA_963607995.1 Oscillospiraceae bacterium
CTTCGGGATATGGGCAACAGTGTCATCGTGGTGGAACATGATGAGGATACCATGCGGGAAGCGGACTGCGTGGTGGATATCGGACCGGGAGCCGGCGAACATGGTGGAAAACTGGTAGCCATCGGTACCGCTGAGGAAATCATGAAGTGTCCGGAATCCTTAACGGGAAAATATCTTAAGGGTGAGATTAAGATTCCGGTACCGGCTGTGCGGCGGAAACCTACAGGTTATCTCAAGGTAAGAGGGGCTTCCGTTAACAATTTAAAGAATCTCGATGTGGATATTCCGCTGGGGGTATTGTGCTGTGTCACCGGTGTTTCCGGGTCAGGCAAGAGTTCTCTTGTTAATGAGATTCTCTACAAGAGACTGTCTCATGACCTGAATCGTTCTCACGAAAGACCGGGAAAACATAAGGAAATTTATGGCATCGATAAGCTGGATAAGGTTATTGCCATTGATCAGTCACCGATTGGACGGACACCCCGTTCAAACCCGGCAACCTATACCGGCGTCTTTGATATTATCCGAGACCTTTTTGCGGCTACAGCTGATGCAAAGGCAAAGGGGTACAAAAAGGGACGCTTCTCCTTTAATGTCAGAGGCGGTCGATGCGAGGCCTGCCAGGGCGATGGTATCGTAAAGATCGAGATGCACTTTTTGCCGGATGTTTACGTGCCTTGCGATGTGTGCCGGGGCCAGCGTTACAACCGGGAAACACTGGATGTTAAATACAAAGGCAAGAGCATTTATGATGTTCTTAACATGACGGTAGAGGAGGCTCTTGAATTTTTTGAAAATGTGCCGTCTGTCCGCCGGAAAATACAGACACTTTATGATGTAGGGCTTTCTTACATTCGTCTGGGTCAGCCTTCTACGGAACTTTCAGGTGGTGAGGCCCAGAGAGTGAAGCTGGCCACGGAACTTTCCCGTCAGTCTACAGGCAGGACGATCTATATTCTGGATGAGCCGACGACAGGTCTTCATTTCCATGATGTAAAAAAACTGGTGGAGATTCTGCAGAGACTGACAGAAGGGGGCAACAGTGTGGTAGTGATCGAGCATAATCTGGATGTTATCAAAACGGCGGATTATCTTATTGACCTGGGACCGGAGGGCGGTTCCGGCGGCGGCACCATCGTTGCCACAGGCACACCGGAAAAAGTGGCAGCTGTCCCTGCCTCCTATACCGGCCAATTCGTTGCAAAGTATTTGAAGTAAATGGGATGTTTGTACAGCGCCCGTCCGCTCTCATCTGTTTTGATACACAGAGTGGGCTAAGGAATCGCTCATACGTAACAAAACAACCTATTTAAAAAGCCATATGATTAAGTTACAATGAAAGAAAAATTCAAGGAGTCAGCATATGCCACAGACCGATATTGGCATAGATCTGGGATCATCCAGTCTGTGCATATATAAAAAAGATAAAGGAATCATCATTAAGGAGCCTACCCTGGTAGCTTACGATAAAGAAAGCAGCAAGATCGTTGCTTTCGGAGAAGAAGCCCGCCAGGCGGCTGTCTATAAAACGGCTTCAGTCACTCCTATCCGGCCAATAAAATCCGGTGTTATCAGTGACTACGCCATGACGGAAGCTATCTTAAAATATTATATGACTAAAGCCATGGGAACCCGGTCTATCAGGAAACCTTATATCAGCATCTGTCTTCCACAGGGAACCACATCCATCGAACGCCGGGCCATTGAAGAAGCTTCCTATCAGGCAGGAGCCAGGGAAGTTACCTTTGTTGATGAAGCTGTGGCAGCGGCTATCGGTGCCGGTATCGATATCACTAAACCCTATGGTAATATGATCGTTGACATAGGCGGCGGCACTACAGATATAGCTGTTATTTCTATTGGAGATTCCGTTATTCGCGAAACCATGAAGGTGGCCGGCGGAAACTTTGATGAGGCTATTTCACGCTACGTTCGTCGGAGCCACGGCCTCTTTATTGACGAAGGTCAGTCTGAAGAAATTAAGATTCGTATCGGCCATGCCATGAGGCGTCCAAATCAGGAAACGCTCAGTGTTACGGGACGAAGCGTTACTAACGGTCTTCAGAAAACTGTGGCGGTATCATCGGAAGAAGTCCGCCTTGCCATTCAGGATCATACGGGCAAGATCGTGGAAGCCATCCATGGTGTCCTTGAAAAGACACCACCTGAACTGGCAGCTGATATTGCTCAGAGAGGCATCGTTTTAACCGGCGGCGGATCCCTTCTTGCCGGCATGGAAGAACTAATATCTGAAAGAACCGGTATTAATGTTATGACAGCTGAAAATCCGGAACTTGCAGTTGGCATCGGAACAGGACTTTATGAAGGAATGATGGAAAAATTAGAGGACTTGTATTGATGAAATCAGGAAAAAAGGCAGAAATTACGCTGAAAATTACATAGATGGAAATATCTGACCTTTTGGACCGCGCATAACAAGAGATGAAATAAGGATAAACGGAGTTGAACATGGCTGATACAGATCGTCTGACCATAGAAGGCTACATTGATCATATTGTATTCCGCAATGAGGATAATGGTTATACCGTATTCACCCTGATAACGGAAGGAGAAGAGCTGACCTGTGTCGGCTTTTTTCAATTTATTAATGAAGGGGAGACGGTAAGCGTTGAGGGGCGCTATATTGAACATTATGCTTATGGAAGACAGTTCAAAGCCGACAAGATGGAAGTGCGGATCCCGGAAGATAAGGAAGCTATTGAAAGGTATTTAGGGTCAGGGGCTGTCAAAGGTATCGGCAAGGCTTTGGCGGGTCGCATAGTAAAAGAATTTGGGGATGATACACTGCGTATTATCGGTGAAGAGCCGGAAAGACTGGCGGAGATCAAGGGGATTTCCATGAGAAAAGCTCAGGAAATCGCCTCCCATGTGGCGGAACAGTCAGCCATGAGAAGGGCCATGCTCTTTCTTCAGCAATATGGCCTCTCCGTAGCTTTGTGCGTTAAAGTATATAAAGCTTACGGGGAAAAACTCTATGAAATCCTTAGGGAAAATCCCTATAAAATGACGGAAGATATTGATGGGGTCGGTTTTAAGACGGCAGATGAAATAGCCGGCCGCATCGGGATTGAGCCGGATTCGGAATATCGTGCCCGCTCAGGCATTCTCTACATTCTTCAGCTTTCTTCTCAGGAAGGCCATGTCTATCTTCCGAAATCCATTCTTTTATCCAGAGCGGTAGAACTGCTGGCGGTTTCCCCGGAAATAACGGAAAAAGCCTTAAGCGATCTGGTGATCGACCATAAAGTGGTGCAGAAAAGAGGGGATGGAGATGAAATCTGGATCTATGCCGGAGCTTATTATCATCTCGAACTTAATTGTGCCAAGAGACTCCATGACCTTAATGTAATCTGTGATCAGGATAATGAAAAAATAGAAAATACCCTGGAAGCCCTGCGGAAAGAAAGAAAAATCGAACTGGATGAAGAACAGGATGAGGCGGTGAAATTAGCAGCCCGTTATGGTCTTCTTATTTTGACGGGTGGTCCCGGCACAGGTAAAACCACGGCTATTAATGAAATGATCCGGTATTTTGAAAAGAGAGGTATGTCCTTCCTTCTGGCAGCTCCTACCGGCCGGGCAGCAAGACGCATGAGCGAAGCAACCGGTTATGAAGCATCCACCATTCACCGCTTGTTGGAAATTGGTCCGGTGCAGGGAGGCGGTGAAGATAAATTTAACTTTTCGCGGAATGCCATGAATCCTCTGGAGACGGATGTGGTAATCATTGACGAAATGTCCATGGTAGATATTTCCCTGATGAATGCCCTTCTGATGGCTATTACCAACGGCACCCGTCTTATTCTTGTGGGGGATGCAGATCAGCTGCCTTCAGTAGGGGCGGGAGATGTGCTCAGTGATATGCTGAAAACAAATCTTTTTCCCACGGTGCGGCTGAAGAAAATTTTCCGTCAGGCCCAGGGAAGCGACATCATCGTCAATGCTCATGCCATTAATGAAGGAGAGCAGATCCGCCTGGATGCCAAAAGTGATGATTTCTTTTTCTTAAGAAGGAATGATCCGGAGGTCATCATTAATCAGATGATCTATTTTATCCAGGGGAAGCTGCCGGACTATGTGGGAGCGGAACTTCTCGATATCCAGGTGCTGTCTCCTATGAAGAAGGGGGCCCTTGGAGTTGAGAGGCTTAATGTGATTTTGCAGGAGCGCCTTAATCCGGCGGATAAGAAAAAGAAGGAAAAAAACTTTGGAAACCGGCTCTTCAGAGTAGGGGACAAGGTTATGCAGATCCGGAATAATTATCAGATCGAGTGGGAAATCCGTGGAAAATATGGTATTCCCGCAGACCGGGGTGTCGGTATTTTTAATGGTGACGTGGGTATTATTAGGGAAATCAATGATTTTGCAAACTTAATGATCATTGAGTTCGATGGTCACCGGACGGTGGAATATCCTTACAGTATGCAGGAAGAACTGGAACTGGCCTATGCCGTTACCATTCATAAATCCCAGGGCAGCGAATATCCGGCGGTGATCCTGCCGCTTCTTGGAGGACCGCGGATGCTTTTAACACGAAATCTTCTCTATACAGCTGTTACCCGGGCACGAAAATGTCTGGTGCTTATGGGCGATGAGGAGACGGTAAGGAATATGATCGATAACCGTACCCGTCAGGTACGTTATACATCTCTTGACCGCCGTATCCTGGAACTGGCTGAAAAGTAAACCTACAGCCGCCTTCGGCGGCACCACCAGGTATAAAAGCCGGCTGGTGCTTTAGACAAATTTTATATGGAGAAAGTGTCAGCACAGATTGTAAATATTCTTGAAAAAGACTGAAAAGAGGCCTTGGGAAAGGTCCTCATTATGATAAAAAACAAAATGATCCGGGCAGGGAAAGGTCTGATCGATATTTTTTATCCTGCTGTCTGTCCTTTATGCGGTGAAATCCTGCAAAAGGACTTTTTAGTATGCACTCTCTGCCAGAAAAAACTGCCTTTTATTGGGGAAAGCAAGTGCCGGCTGTGCGGAAAAATGGTGCCTGAAGGAGAAATGCTCTGCGGGGACTGCCTGAATGGCGGTCATTATTTTGATGTAAGCCGTGCCCTTTTCCTTTATAACGACGTGATGAGAAAGAGTCTCTCCTCCCTTAAATATAAAGGTCGGAAGGATATAGGAAAAAGTTTTGGAAAGATGCTGGCTTATTCCGGTGAAAGCC
>CAVDGK010000145.1:0-5178 GCA_963607995.1 Oscillospiraceae bacterium
CCATCAAATCATCTAAAAACATCTTTGCAATTTTAGTAAAAATATCAAAAAAAAGATGTGTTTTCTCTTGACATCCTATTTGTTCAGTTGTATTATGCACTCATGACAAGGGTGTCGATCAAATTGATCGGCACCTTTTCTGTTTTTCATTCAGACCTTTTCCAATTTTTTGCTTCTCCTAAAAAAGGAAGAACCGGGGCGTAATCCCCGGTTCTTTCTTTTATGTATAAGCATAAGCACGCCTGCTCTGCTACAATGAACTTTGACAGAACTCTTCAGGAACAAACCAAAAGTATTTTTCCTCATCAAAGACTCATATTTAAAAACTGGGAGAAATCCTGTTCCACTTTCGCCTGGGCATCTTTGATCTGACCCGCCTGTATCTCTGTAATCTTCTCCGGCTTGGTTCTAAGAACAGCCTTCTTTAAATCACCGATATCGGCCTTAAGCTGATGGGCAGAAGTCTTATCCAGGTTACTTTTTCTCTCATTATACTCTTTTTCTGCTGCATAGAGAATTCTTTCAGCTTTATTACGTATATCAAGAAGTTCCTGTTTTTTTGAATCTTCATTTTCATAACGCATGGCCTCTTCCCGGGCACGACGGATTTCTTCTTCTGACATGTTTGAAGATCCTGTAATGGTAATCTGCTGCTGTTTGCCGGTTCCAAGGTCTTTAGCGGATACCTGGACAATGCCATTGGCATCAATATCAAAGGTAACCTCAATCTGTGGAACGCCTGCAGGTGCACGACGGATGCCGTCAAGACGGAAGCTGCCAAGAAGTTTATTATCACGAACGAAACGTCTTTCGCCCTGATATACCTTAATATCAACAGATCTCTGGAAGGAAGCTGCCGTGGTAAAGATCTGGCTGTGACGTGTGGGAATCGTGGTATTACGGTCGATAAGTTTAGTGGCAACGCCTCCTACAGTTTCAATCGATAATGAAAGAGGCGTTACGTCAAGCAGAACCATGGAAGCTGCTGCAGAAGAAGCGGAAACCTCATAGGAAAGCTTGGCACCCTGGATTGCGGCGCCAAGTGCCACACATTCATCCGGGTTAATACTGCGGCTTGGCTCTTTGCCAAAATAAGCTTTAACTTTATCATAAACAGCCGGCATACGGGTGGAACCGCCAACCAGAAGGACACGATCAATATCCCTGGTTGAAAGGCCGGCATCGCCAAGGGCCTGACGAATAGGCTCGTCTGTCTGATTCAAAAGATCCCTGGTCAGATCATTAAAGATTTCACGGGTAATAGTCATTTCCATGTGAACCGGACCATTTTTATCCTGGGCAATAAAAGGAAGGTTAACATTATAACTGGCTGCAGATGACAGGGCTTTCTTTGCCTTTTCAGCTTCTTCCGTTACCCGGGCCAGGGCTGTTACATCTTTATGAAGTTTAATCCGGGTTGTTTTACGGAACTGTTCGATCATATAATCCCGAAGTTTCAGATCCCAGTCATCGCCTCCCAGGTGATTATTGCCGGCTGTAGCAAGAACTTCCACAGCTCCATCACCAATACGGATGACAGAAACATCGAAGGTACCGCCTCCAAGATCATATACCAGAATGGTCTGAGTTTCGCCATGATCAAGTCCGTAAGCCAGGGCAGCTGAAGTAGGTTCATTGATAATACGACGGACATTAAGCCCGGCAATCCGACCGGCATCTTTCGTTGCCTGACGCTGAGCATCATTAAAATAAGCAGGAACCGTTATAACGGCTTCGGAAACATCTTCTCCGATATAGTCCTCGGCATCCTTTTTTAATTTCATCAGAATATAGGCTGAAATTTCCTGGGGTGTATAATTTTTTCCGTCAATGTTCTTTTTCCATGTTGTACCCATTTCCCGCTTAACAGATGAAATAGTACGGTCTGCATTGACAGCCAGCTGTCTTCTGGCAGCCTCGCCTACCAGTCTCTGTCCATCTTTCGTGAAAGCCACAACGGATGGTGTGGTTCTGATGCCTTCTTTATTGGCTATAACGACAGCTCTGTCACCTTCCATAACAGCTACGCAGCTGTTTGTTGTACCGAGATCGATTCCTATTGTTTTTCCCATGCTATCCTCCAAATGAGACTCTATCCCCCGCCCGCAAGTATCTTTTTGAGCACTCCTTATTCTAACATGGCATCTTCTAAGTAAATGTGAAAATTTAATAAAGAATCCGGGAGCAGCTGTAATCACATAAGTAAAATTACAGGAAACACGCCTTACAAATTTTCTAAGTTATTGCAGCATTCGCAAATACATCTGCAGACATAATCACTTTATTCATTGCTCACGTAAGTTTCAAAAAAAGAGATAACCCCTTCAGGTTATCTCTTTCATAAGTTTTATTTAAAAATATTTATTTAAGAATGGCTTTATGGAAGACTTTCTTACCCTTCTTGATCTTAATGCCTTCTTTAAGTTTTTCAGCTGTAACAGTTACATCGATGCTTTCAACTTTTTCTCCATCGATGGATACGCCGCCCTGCTGGATCAAACGACGGGCTTCACCATTGCTTGCCGTCAGCTTGCAAAGAGTCAGAAGCTTCATAATGCCGATACCATCTTCCGGAACTTCAGCTGCATCAATTTCCGTGGTGGGCATATTGGAATCATCACCGCCTCCAACAAAGAGGGCCTTTGCTGCACTTTCAGCCTTTTTGCATTCTTCTTCACCATGAACCAGAGTTGTCAGTTCATGAGCGAGAATTTCTTTTGCCTGATTCAGCTGAGCGCCTTCCCAGCTTTCCATTTTTTCAATTTCCTCAAGGGGCAGGAATGTCATCATACGCAGGAAGCGGACAACATCTTCATCATCTACATTTCTCCAATACTGATAGAAATCATAAGGTGATGTCTTCTCCGGATCAAGCCAGACAGCACCGCCGGCAGTCTTACCCATCTTGGTACCATCATGCTTAAGAAGAAGGGTATTGGTCATGGCATAGGCATCTTTACCCAGTTTCTTACGGATCAGTTCTGTTCCGGCCAGCATATTGGACCACTGGTCATCTCCACCAAACTGCATGTTGCAGCCATATTCTTTGTAAAGGTTATAGAAATCGTAACCCTGCATCAGCATATAACTGAATTCAAGGAAAGAAAGACCCTGTTCCAGACGGTTTACATAGCATCGTGCTCTCAACATATCATTAACGGAGAAGCAGGGACCGATATCTCTCATAAAATCAAGGAAATTAAGCTGTCTCAGCCAGTCTGCATTATTAACGATCTGAGCTTTTCCCGGTCCAAAATCAATGAAACGACTCATCTGCTTTTTAAAGCATTCAACATTGTGATCGATCTTCTCAATAGTCATCATCTGACGCATATCGCTTCGGCCGGAAGGATCACCGATCATGGCTGTGCCGCCCCCTACAAGGGCAATGGGCTTGTTGCCGGCCATCTGAAGTCTCTTCATCAGGCAAAGTGCCATAAAATGACCAACATGAAGTGAGTCAGCTGTGGGATCAAAGCCAATATAGAAAACGGCTTTTCCACTGTTAACCAGGTTCTTAATTTCTTCTTCGTCGGTAACCTGAGCGATGAGGCCACGGGCCACCAGTTCTTCGTAAATCTGCATTTTTTCTCCTCCATAAACAGATACAGTTTTTACGGACAGATTTTCAGGCATTTAATCCGCATGGCAAACCTTCATCCGTGAGCCTGTTCATTAAACTCCATTTTTTAACTCTGTTTGCCACACAAAAAACGTCCTCTGTCCTTATCGGACAGAGGACGAACAGTTTGTCGTGGTACCACCTCTGTTTCAGATTTCCCTCACAGGAAATCCCTTGGGATGTGCCTTTACACACCTGCGCTTTAACGGGCGCACCCGGCAAGCCCTACTGCTTCTTTCAGGCCGCTGCTCCGGAATGTATTCAGACTAAGATCATCTGCAGCCTCACACCAGCCGGCTGCTCTCTGAAAGACTCTTCTTAAACCTACTTGTTTCCTTCAATGCATTTTCGTGACGTGTTGTATTCTAAAGGGATAATATTCAAAAATCAAGCCTAAATTTAGAATTAGACGTCACTATAAACCTAAAATATTGGATGCAATGGCAAAATAAACCGTCAGGGAAATGGCATCAACTATCGTGGTAATAAGAGGCGAGGCCATAACGGCCGGATCGAATCCGATCTTTGCCGTCACCATAGGCAGGATGCAGCCGATAAGTTTGGCGATCAGAACCACAATGATCAGAGTGAGACCAACGATGAGTGCCACATAAACTTCTACCCGATCCAGCAGCATCAGTTTAATAAAATTGGCACAGGCCAAGGTCACGCCGCACATAAAAGCCACCCTTATTTCTTTCCAGACAGCTTTAAAAAGATCACTGAATTCAATTTCATGCAAAGACAGACTTCGAATAATGGATACGGAAACCTGGGAACCTGCATTACCTCCCGTATCCATAAGCATGGGAATATAAGCCGTCAGCACTACATAAGCGGCCAGGGCCTCCTCATATTTTGTAATGATCATACCGGTAAAGGTAGCCGAAACCATAAGAAAAAGAAGCCAGGGCATACGTTTTTTGTATGTATCCCAGACGCCGGAACGCATATAAGGCTTATCGGTTGGCAAGATAGCCGCCATCTTTTCCATATCCTCCGTGGCCTCTTCTTCGATAATATCCACCACGTCGTCAATGGTAATGATACCCACCATACGGCCTTCATTATCCACCACGGGCATGGCTGTGAAGTCGTATTTCTGGAACATACGGGCCGCTTCTTCCTGGTCTGTCATGGTATTGATACTGATAACATTATCATTCATGAAATCCCCGATGATTTCATCACTTTGATGCAGAATGAGGTAACGCAGTGCTACCGTGCCTACAAGTATTTTTTCTTTATCAACCACATAACAGATGTTAACTGTTTCTGAATCCAGTCCCACACGGCGGATTTTCTTCAATGCATCTTCCACTGTCATATGTTCCTGAAGATCAATAAATTCTACGGTCATGACCGAACCGGCAGAATCTTCCGGATATTTCAGCAGATGGTTAATATCTTTCCTGGTATCCGGTCTTGCATTAGCCAGAATGCGGGTAACCACCCCTGCCGGCATTTCCTCAAGAAGGTCAGCCGCATCATCCGACATCATGTTGTCAATGACGTTGGACGCTTCTTTATCAGACAGGGATTGAATAATATACTGC
>CAVDGK010000146.1:0-5175 GCA_963607995.1 Oscillospiraceae bacterium
CTGCATGACCATTTCAGCCGTCATGGCACATTCGCCGCCAGTATGAATCTGAATGGATTTTACGCCGGCTTTTTCCATTACTTCTGCATCCACGGTTGCTTCAATATCCGCTTCCATGACACCGATTTGAAAATCCTCCTTTAAATCCTCGATTGCCCTAAGAAGCGTTGTCGTTTTGCCCGCTCCGGGAGATGCCATGATATTAACCATGAAAGTCTTATTTTCTTTATTAATCCCCCGAACTTTTTCTGCCATTTCATCATTAAAAGCAAATATATCTTTATTAACTTCGATTACTTTAACTGCCATTTCATACCTTCTCTATAAATAAACCTCATTCAGCGTCTCATTAGTTGCCGTTTTAAATTCGAAAAACCGAATTCTAAAATTCTCTTTTCGATAATTGCATCCTAGGCTTCAAGCCATTTCACAGCCTGCTCCGTCAGGTAAGTGCACCACTCATTCATGCCTTCTCCCGTTGCAGCTGATATAGCAAATACCGGTGCCTTTGGACTTCTCATAGCAATATATTCTTTTACTTTATCAAAATCAAAATTAAAGGCCGGAGCTGCATCAATCTTGTTTATAAGAACAACATCCGCTTTTTCAAACATCAGGGGATATTTTAGAGGCTTATCATGGCCTTCCGGCACGGAAAGGATCACAACATTTAAATTAGCTCCCGTATCAAATTCTGCCGGACACACAAGATTTCCTACATTTTCAAGGAAGACAATATCGAGATTTTCAGTCCCAAGCTCACCAAGTCCCTGGCGGGACATGTCAGCATCCAGGTGGCACATTCCACCTGTATGAACCTGAATAGCCGGAATATCAGCCTTCTCCATGATGGTTTTTGCATCCACATCAGAATCGATATCGGCCTCGATGACACCGGCCCGCAAGTCATCTTTTATTCGTGCCAGGGTTCCAAGAAGTGTGGTGGTTTTGCCTGAGCCGGGAGAAGACATGACATTTACATAGAAAGTTTTATCTGTCTTCAATTCCATCCTCAGCTTATCAGCATCAGCATCATTATTTGCAAGAAAGCTTTCTTTTACATCTATGATCTTAACTTTTGTATCCATATATATCCTTTCAATCGGTTACGTCAAAGCCACACTCATCTTATGGCAATGGTTTTACTAAAATCACATGATATTCTTACAACTGAGTATTTGCATTTCGAAGCCATAGTCTTCAAAATCAATATTTGATTTTCTTAAAAAACGCCTCTGTATTTTCAACAAAACACAGAGGCGTTTCTATTACATCACGGATATCTCTATACGACATTAAAAGCCTTTTTTATTTTACTTGTATGCATGATTCTCCATGCAATCAGTGATGCCATCAGTCCCACAGCTATACCACCAAGGACATCCGTTGGGAAGTGAACTCCCAGGTAAAGCCTTGAAAAAGCCATAAGACAGGCCACTACGAAAGTAGGAATACCAATCTTTTTAGGCAGAAGCAAAAGCAGGATTGTTGCTGTTGCAAATGCTGCCGTGGAATGACCTGAAGGAAATGAAGCATCTTTTGGAATCACGCCCAGAGGAATCAAAGCTTTCTCCACCACATAAGGTCTTGTTCGATTAACGGCAATCTTTAAGATCAGATTCGTTATAACATAACCAATAATCAGAGATAAAGCACCGTTTAGTCCGGCATAGCGCGTCTTTTTTAAAATAAGCAAAATAACAAGGATGCCGATCCATAACAATCCATGTTCTCCGATCAGAGAGACAAACTTCATAATGGGCGTTAAGAAGTCATTTCTGACATTCTCCTGAAGAAACATAAGAAAAGAAATCTCACCTGTCGTCCATGCTGCCATTTTCATCACCGCAATCCTCTTTCAGACTGCTTTCCTCCACAATTTAACTAAATCTTATCTATTCTATCAGTCTGATTTCTTTCCGAAAATTTCAATAAGAAGCTGAAGAATCTTCAGATAGAGATACAAAACAGTATAAGCGATGCCAAAAGCACAGGCCCATTCATATTTCTTCGGCATACGGTTGTCAACCATAGCACGAACATTATCAAAATCAGAAACCAGGAACATGCAGGCCAGCAGAACGAAGAAAGCTGACATGGCAAGGCTGATCACCGGATTTGCCATAACGTACTGCATCATCTGAGAGATTTTATTAAGGCCCGGAATCAGGCTGAAAATAAAGCTCAGCAGAGAACCAACGATAAGAACAATAAAGACAGTTGAAATAACAGCTTTGAATTTGTGTCCAACTTTAATCTTATTATTGCTGTAAAGCAAAAGCATGGTCAGAACAATGAGAATGGTAAGAAGCAGTGCCGTAAAACCCATCCATTTGAACTCTTCTGCTAGGGCATCTGTTACAAAAGCAAGTAAGTAGCCTTCGCCAAGCACATACAGTGTACCCGTCACCGGCACAATGGATGTAATAAAGACGCTTAAAAAAGCTGTAACCAGTGTCACCACACTGGCTCCTGCAAGGACTATGGCTCCACGTACTGTAATTTCAATCTCAAAGACACCATTGTTGCTGGCGGCTTTAATCATTTCGGAACCTGAATTTGCAAAAATCTGAGCCAGGATATAGTAGGCTGCCACACCACAAAATGTCAGGATCAGAAAGAATACCGTCTTGGCAGCAACCCCGGTATAGGTAGCTGTGGTAGAAGACTGTTCGTCAGCCACGATTTTCTTAAGTCTTTTAATGGCCGGGTTGGTCATAAAACCGGATTTTGTTATAGAATCACTGCCCTGCATTTATATTTCCTCCTAAATTAAAACATTTGAGTTTCTTCTTTGTGAACTAGCAATAGTAACAGTTTACACCATTCTTTCCTTTTTGAATACTAAAACCTTTTCGGGAAGGGCTTGGATTTTGTATATTTAAAAAGACCCCAACTGGGTATACAATAGCATAAGTAAAGAAATACATTTCAAATCAGTTTCGTATTATTTTAAACTTTTCCCGACAACATCGGGTCAAATACTTTCCACAGGAGAACAAAAATGCAATTCAGTAAACGAATGGACCGTTTCGAGGATGAAATCTTCGCAGCCCTTAATGAAAAAAGACTGGCTATGGAAGCCGAAGGCCGAACCATCTACAATCTCAGTGTAGGCACACCGGATTTTGAAACACCATCTTACATCCGTGAGGCTCTTATCGAGGCCGCTAAAGATCCGGAAAACTGGAAATACGCTCTTCGGGATCTGCCGGAACTTCTTCAGGCCGTCTGTGATTATTATAAAAAGCGCTATGGCGTTGCCATTACACCGGATATGGTAAGCAGCTGTTATGGCAGCGAAGAAGGTATGGGACACCTGCCTCTGGCTCTTTGCGATGAAGGGGACACGGTTCTTTTGCCTTCTCCCTGCTACCCGGTTTTTATTTCCGGTGCCAAAATGGCCGGTGCGGAGCCCTGGTATTATCCCATGACAGATGAAACCCATTTTTTGCCTCAGATTTCACTTATTCCGGAAGATGTGGCGAAACGCGCTAAATATATGATCGTATCCCTCCCATCCAATCCCACCGGCTCTGTTGCCACAGGTGAAATCTACAATGAGATCATTGCCTTTGCCAAAAAATATGATATTCTCATTATCCATGATAATGCCTACAGTGACATTATTTATGATGGAGTAAAAGGCGGAAGCTTTCTCTCCTATCCGGGAGCGATGGATGTTGGTGTGGAATTCTTCAGTCTGTCAAAAAGCTTTGATGTCACCGGTGCCCGTATCAGTTTCCTGATCGGACGCAAAGATGTTATTGATGCCTTTAAAAAGCTTCGAAGCCAATACGATTTCGGCATGTTCATTCCGCTGCAGAAAGCAGCCATTACAGCACTCACCACACCGGCTGAAGACATGCTTCAAAAACAGTGTGACCGTTATGAGGAAAGACGCAACACTCTTTGCGGCGGCCTCCGCTCTATTGGCTGGAACGTACCTGACTCACATGGCTCCATGTTTGTATGGGCCGCTATTCCAGGTAAGAAAAACAGCATGGATTTCTGCATGGAACTCATGGAAAAGAGTGGTGTCATCTGTACGCCCGGCTCCAGTTTCGGACCTTTAGGCGAAGGCTATGTACGCTTTGCCCTCACCATGACCCCGGAAAAAATTCGGGAAGCCATTGCCGCCATTGATCAGTGCGGAATCCTTAGACAAGCTTAAAAATTTAGCATTCGAAATTTTTAAGACTTATATGAAAGCAATACATAAAATAATTTTTATGTTA
The DNA here is from genome assembly GCA_963607995.1 of Oscillospiraceae bacterium. GTDB lineage: Bacteria > Bacillota > Clostridia > Lachnospirales > Lachnospiraceae > Chordicoccus. The sequence continues at coordinate 4,239 of CAVDGK010000146.1, forward strand.
AGGGGCAAAACATCTTTTATCCCTTCAATTTTGTTGTCTATATCTGACAAAGGAGATTTTTTAATAAATAATGAAAGTATATCTCAGTGAATACATTGCACCGTCAGCTCTAAAAAGGCTCAAAGAAACCTGTGAGGTTGTAGATACTTTTGATCAAATAGAGGAAATCGATGGCATCATTACCCGTCGTACCCAGATTACGCAGGAGATTATCGAAAAAGCCACTCATTTAAAAGTCATCTGCCAACATGGTGTGGGACTTGATTACATCGATGTGAAAACCGCTCAAAAGCACGATATCCCTGTATTAAATGTACCGGGGCAGAGTGCTGAGTCTGTGGCAGAACTTGCCGTCTGTTTCATCATGGCCATTTCACGGAAACTTAAATACGTGGATCAGGGGATGCAGAAGGGTCTCTTTGAAGCTTTCGGTGATTCCCGCCTCATTGGTCATGAAATTTACGGACAGAAACTGGGACTTGTGGGTTCCGGCAATATTGCCAAACGCGTTGCTGAAATGATGAAAGCTGCTTTCCATTGTGACATTTACTGCTACAATCCTCGTCGTTCAAAAGAAGAATTGGCAAACCTTGGCTTAAAAAAAGTAGAAACTCTTCAGGCACTTTTTCACGACATGGATATCGTCAGCATCCATATTCCTCTTACTCCTGACACAGAAAATCTGATCAGTGAAGAGGTCTTTAAAAATGCTAACCCTAACCTTCTTCTGGTAAATACAGCCCGGGGCAGCATCGTTAATGAAAAAGCCCTGTATAAAGCTTTAACAGAAGGACAGATTGCCGCTGCTGCCTCTGATGTATTCGATGTAGAAGTGCCGGATAAAGACTACCCCCTTCTCCATTTAGATAACTTTATTTCTACCCTTCACGTAGGAGGCAGCACAAAAGAAGCCTTGGATAGGGTTAGCAATAAAGCA
>CAVDGK010000147.1:0-5108 GCA_963607995.1 Oscillospiraceae bacterium
GCCTTAATCTCATCCTTTGTCATATTGACAGCTGAGAAAATCATATCGACATCTTTTGCAACATTTTCAACGTCGGCAACATCCCGGACAACGATATTTTTAACAATTTCCGGCATAGGTGTATCCATTTTCCACTTATCACCTACAGCCTCTTCATATTTCTTTCCTGCTGATCTTGCTGACGCAGCAAGAACCTTAATTTCAAACCAAGGATGATCTGCCAGTAATGTAATAAATCTCTGGCCTACCATACCTGTTGCGCCTAAGATACCAACCTCTAATTTCTCACTCATTTTCTTACTCCTTATTGTATTTTCATTATAGTATTGACAATTAATATGATGATACCAATGTTTCAACTTCCAAACTTATGATGTAAGTTTACTTACAGAATACTTTTTAATTTTGAAACCGGTGAACATTTCTCAATATTTACTTTAAGCTTTAAATTCCAAGATAACGACGATTCTCTTCAATAGCCTCATCCATAGCTCCCGGAGCACCTTTAGTCAGACGTTTGCTGACACAGGTCTCAAGAGAGATAGCTTCATAAATATCATCTTCAAAAGCTTCACACTCAGCCTTCCAATCTTCCAGAGGAAGATCATCCATAGCTACACCTTTTTGGATGCAGGTGAGCACTAAACGTCCGATAATGCCGTGGGCATCTCTGAAAGGAACACCCTTGCGCACAAGATAGTCAGCTGCATCTGTCGCATTAATATAACCACCTGTGGCAGAAGCCGCCATTTTCTTTGCATTAAATTTGGCAGTCCGGATAAGACCATCAAGAAGCTTTAAGGAATCATTGACGGTATCGATGGCATCAAAAGTCATTTCCTTGTCTTCCTGCATATCTTTATTATAAGCAAGAGGAAGGCCTTTCATTGTGGTCAGAAGAGAAATCAGGCTGCCATAAACACGGCCTGTCTTTCCACGAATCAGTTCCGCAATATCCGGATTCTTTTTCTGCGGCATAATGCTGGAACCTGTACTGTAAGAATCATCCAGTTCCACGAAACCATATTCATTTGAATTCCATGTGATGATTTCTTCACTAAGACGGCTCATATGCATCATGATAATAGCCAGTGCGTCCAGATATTCAAGAACATAATCACGATCTGACACCCCATCCATTGAATTGTTGGAGGCACGATCAAATTCAAGTAATTTGGCGACATATTCACGATCAAGAGGATATGTAGTTCCAGCCAAAGCACCGCTTCCAAGGGGACATACATTCATTCTTTCACGAATGGAAAACAAACGTTCACGATCCCGTCTGAACATTTCAAAATAAGCACCAAAATGATGAGACAGGGTAACCGGCTGAGCCTTCTGCATATGAGTGAAACCAGGCATCCATGTACGTGTATTTTTTTCAATAATCTCTTCGATCGTTTTAAGAAGTGTCAGAAGAAGTTGGGAAGTTTCATCCACCTCATCGCGAATATAAAGGCGCATATCCAATGCAACCTGATCGTTGCGGCTTCTTCCTGTATGAAGTTTTTTACCCACATCACCAATCCGGTCAATAAGATTGGCTTCTACAAAGCTGTGAATATCCTCATATTCATCAGTAATACATAATTTTCCGGCAGCCACATCGTCTTCGATGGTTTCTAATCCTGCCGTAATCGCCTTTGCCTCTTCCTGGGTCAGAATTTTCTGCTTAGCAAGCATCTTGACATGTGCCTTGCTGCCTCTGACATCCTGGGCGAAAAAGCGCTGGTCGAAATGAATCGATGCATTATAAGCATCGACCAATTCGTCTGTGGCCTTTGTAAAACGGCCGCCCCAAAGTTGTGCCATATCATTCTCCCTTGCAATATTTTCACGCTATTTTATCACACTCTTTCTTATTATTTAAGTAAAACTATGCCAAATAGCATGACTTTTTCTCCAAAATTGCTTATTTTTTTTTATTTGCAGCTTTTTGTGTCTCTCTCAGTTCAGCTTCTTTCTTTGAAAAAACACAGCCACAGTAATTTTGACGGTAAAGATCATATTCCCGTGATAATTCAATGGAACGCAGATAGCCGTTTCGCTTTTTGAAATCTGACGGCAGCCATTTGACACCATATTCTTCCTCAAGTGCCCGACCGATCTCATTGATTTTTGCCGCTTTTTTTAAAGGACTAATGGTAAGAGTTGTAGCAAAATAATCATAATTTCCTGCCTTTGCCATCTGTGCCGTTTCCCGAAGGCGCATTTCATAGCATTTAAAGCATCTCTCCTGCCCTTCCGGACAATCCTCGAGTCCCTTTGCCATGTCAAAGAAATTTTTCGGCTCATAACGTCCTTCTGTAAAGATCACTTTATTTTTCAAAGGCATACTTTTAATGAGACGCTGAAGCTCACGGCTCCTTTTTTCATATTCTTCTTTAACCGTAATGTTTGGATTATAAAAAAAATCGTTTATTTCGAAATATTCTGTCAGATATTCAAGGCAATAAGAACTGCAGGGTGCACAACAACTATGCAAAAAAAGCCTTGGCACCTCATTTTTTTCTTTAATTTCCTCAAGAATAGAATCCAGGATTTTTTGTTCATTCATAGCTTAATCTTTTCGAATTTTTATATGTAAGAGATGCAAAACCTGAACCATACGGGTACCAAAAGGCATCTTCTTAAGTTCAGCCTCTGACTTATGAGAAAGCATAACATAAGACAGAATATAAGTCAGCATGCCGGCTAATATAACAAGAACTGTCCATACTCCGTTGATGAGGTACGTGTCAAGGGCAGATGTTAATTTGGCCGGTATCCAGTAAAGCACAGCAATGACTACAGCCATAATACCAGCCGAAGCCAAAGGCAGTGCAATAGCATTTTTCAGATCATTCCGATAGGGAATGTATTTTTTTACACTATGGCTGTTCAGCATGGAAACAGTAAAAGCATAGGCAATGGTAGCAACGATCATGCCATAGACGCCTATATTGAAAACGAGAATACACGCAACCAAAACAATTACATTAACTAAAAGAGCCAAAGCTGAATTTCTGACCGGAAGTGAAGGCTTTCCAAGACCCTGAAGGACACCATTAGTAACTGTTGAAAGGCAATAAAATACAACAGCAATGGCGCCGATACTCAATAAAAGGGCTGCAGATCCCTGGTTGCCGCCCGGATAAAGAATACGGATAACCGGAAGAGACAAAACTGCCATACCGACAGCACAGGGAATAGCCAGGAACATTGTAAAATTGATGGATTCAACTATCTTGCCAGAGGCTTCTTCTTTAAGCTTTTTGGCCATACTGGTTGCCACGGCAGGAATCAGGGCTGTGGATGTTGCAGATGCCAATGCTATAGGAATATTCATAATAGGCTTAAACTTATAGCCGAAAAGTGCATACTGCACACTGATTTCTTTTTCCGTATAACCTTTAAGAGGCATCAAACGGGTAAAGATTGACTGATCGACAATGGAACTGACATTGTATACACAGGTTGCCAGAATAACCGGAGTTACCATCATAAGGATCATTTTAAAGACTTCACCATAAGTCTTCTCCTGTGAAGGTTCCGTTGTATCCCGTCGAAGTCCTTTTTTGATAATATTCCTGTTATAAAAATAGAAAAAGAGCATGCAGGCAATGCCCATGACAACACCGGCTCCGGTACCCAGGGTGCCGCCGGCTGCTCCATATTTTCCAACTTCCGTCTCATCTCCCACAACAGCTTTTGTAAAGGCCCAGGCAGCCACGACGGAAATAACCGCATTGACGATCTGTTCGGCAATCTGGGAAACGGCTGTGGGCATCATGGTATTGCGTGCCTGAAAATAACCTCTCAGAACACCAAGGACGCCGGATAAAAAGATAGTAGGTGCCAGTACCCGAAGTGCAAGAACTGCACCAGGCTGGGTTGATAAAAAGAGCGGTGCACCAAAAAAGGCAAATAAAGCGCCTGCCCCACCTACTACAAAGACGTAAAATAAAGCGGCTTTGAAAACTTTCTGGGCATTTTTGTACTGCTTCGTAGCCAGAAGTTCCGCCATAACTTTTGATACAGCCATAGGAATGCTGTAGGATGAAATCAAAAGGATAATATTGTACCATTCATAGGCCAGGGAATAGTAACCATCCCCAACATCGCCCATAATAGCATGAAGAGGACTCCTGTAAAGGAGTCCGATAATGCGACAGATCAGTGTTGCCGCCATCAAAAACGAAGCCTGTTTTATGACGCCGTGATTGTTCTTTTCAGACATACGGCCTCTCCTCTCGTAATTAAAATAATTTGAAGCACATGAAACACCAAATGTCATTATCCAAAGACATTTAAACCGTCCATGCAAAAATCATCTTTTTTAAATGTTATCTATGGCCCAGTCGATGGGTTCCACTCCCATTTTTATAAGATAATCATTAGTTTTCGAAAATGGCTTACTGCCAAAAAAACCATGATAAGCAGACAACGGACTGGGATGTGGTGCCTCCAGAATAAGATGCTTAGGATTATGGATCAGAACTTTCTTGGCTCTGGCTGCACCGCCCCATAAAATAAAGACGATTGGTCTGTCCTGTTGTGCAACAATCTGAATCGCAGCATCTGTAAAATTCTCCCATCCTAACTTTCTGTGGGAAAATGCCTCGTGAGCTCTTACCGTTAAAATGGTATTTAAAAGAAGAACCCCCTGCTGAGCCCACTTTGTCAGATCACCATTATTGGGAATATCGCAACCAATATCGTCATGCATTTCCTTAAAAATATTTACCAAAGATGGGGGCGTCTGAATTCCTTTGTGCACGGAAAAACACAGGCCATTAGCCTGTCCGTCACCATGATAGGGATCCTGTCCCAAAATGACCACCTTCACTTTTTCAAGGGGTGTCAGGTCAAAAGCTCGAAAGATGTCCTGACCCGGCGGAAAGATTTTTTGTGTTTTATATTCCTGCATGATTGTTTTGTAAAGTTCTTTATAATAGGGTTTTGCAAATTCCCCCTTCAGAGCTTCACACCATTCACCTGTTAAAGCCGTACGGACACACCTCTTTCCCGTAAATATTCTTTTACCTGACGAATTTCAAGCTCCTTGAAATGGAAAAGGGAAGCCGCCAGGGCTGCATCGGCTCCGCCCTCGGTCAGAGCATCAT